>JALWNR010000289.1 GCA_027083715.1 Bacteroidales bacterium | reverse complement strand
TGAAGAGAATTTCAAGCGGCACCCAAATTTGAGTGCGTTTATTTTACTATGAGAATCGATTAATAAATTGCTAATAAGGGTATTACGACACAACTGTAACAAAAGCGGTGAATTTTGCGGGTTAAATCCTTATCAGATGATGATAGCAGTTTAGTATAAACAACTTTATGTATTCCGATACATAAAAATATGTGATTTTATGTATCAGAATACGTAAAAACACAAAATTTTATGTATTCTGATACATAAAAGTATATTTAAACATTTTTTAAAACAAACTTCCCTGTTGCGAAATTTTTGTTTTTCCAAGATGTGTATAAGCTAGTTCCGTAGCTTCACGTCCGCGTGGAGTACGTTTAATAAAGCCTTCTTTAATTAAAAAGGGTTCGTAAACTTCTTCAATGGTGCCACCATCTTCGCCAACAGCAGTGGCAATGGTACTTACTCCAACAGGTCCGCCTTTGAATTTGTCGATAATAGTAGAAAGAATTTTATTATCCATTTCGTCCAATCCTTTTTTGTCAATATTCAGGCGGTCAAGCGAGTAACGGGTAATTTCCAAATCGATGCTTCCACTGCCTTTTACTTGTGCAAAATCACGTACCCTGCGTAGCAGTGCATTGGCAATACGGGGTGTGCCGCGGCTGCGTGAAGCAATCTCCCATGCAGCTTTCTCGTTAATAGGAACATTTAAAATACGGGCTGAACGTTCGACAATTTTGCTTAAAACCTGTGTATCATAATATTCAAGCAAAAACTTAATCCCAAAACGAGCACGTAACGGACTGGTTAGTAAACCGGAACGAGTAGTTGCACCGACTAAAGTGAAAGGATTTAAAGTAAGCTGTATGGAACGCGCACTGGGACCCTTATCAATCATAATATCAATGGTAAAATCTTCCATAGCAGAATAGAGATATTCTTCTACAACAGGGCTAAGACGATGTATTTCATCAATAAACAGTACATCATTTTCTTCCAAATTGGTAAGCAGTCCGGCTAAATCACCGGGTTTGTCCAAAACAGGACCCGAAGTTACTTTCATATTTACGCCCAGTTCATTGGCTATGATGTTGGACAAGGTGGTTTTTCCCAGCCCTGGAGGTCCGTGCAAAAGGACATGGTCAAGAGCTTCGCCGCGCATTTTGGCTGCCTGAACAAAAATTTCCAGATTCTCAATGGTTTTGGGTTGTCCTTTAAAATCGTCAAATTGCAAAGGACGTAGTTTTTGTTCAAATTCTTTTTCAGAACTGTTTATTTCGTTATCTCGTATGAAATCATTTTCAGGCATGCTTTAAATGTTTATTTTATCTAATAAATATGCGGGCAAATAATAAATATCATTTTGCAGCATACTAAGTTACAAATTTATAACAAAAGATTGTGAAATATTTTCTGTTCGGTTAAAATTGTTTAGTACTTTATAGAAAACAGGTTTATATTTGACTTTCATGCTTATTTTTATAAAAAATCAAAGCAACATTTTTTTTGTTCCAGATAAAATAGTCGCGACTATTTTATTAAAAATAACTAAAAATATACAAAAATCAGAAACGGACTCTTAAAAAACTACTAATGAAAGCTAATTTGAATTATACGTTTTGAACTATTTCTTAATAGTTTCCACTGCTCTTTCAATCCTCTTAACCGTTTCTTCTTTCCCAATCAAAGCAATAATGTCAAACATGTGTGGTCCTTTTCCGGCACCTACCACGGCAAGACGAAAAGCGGTCATCACTTGTCCCATGCTTAAACCGGATGCTTCGAGCCATTCTTTTACTTTTTGCTCTGTATTTTCAGCCGTGAAAGGCTCTATTTCTTTCAGCACACAGCTTAATTTTTTCAAATGCTCAGGCGTATCTTCTTTCCAGCGTTTTTTTACCATTTTGGCATCGTACTCTGTGGGTGCCTTAAATAAAAAGTAGGATTGCTCCCAAAAATCACTGACAAAAGTGGCACGCTCTTTAATTAATGCAACAACCTGTCGCACAAAATCGTCTGTTGCATCAATGCCTTTTTCTTTCAGTATTTTTTGATAATAGGCAGTAAGTTCTTCGTTTGATTTCTTTTGCAAATATTGATGATTAAACCATTTGGCTTTTTCAGGGTCGAATTTGGCACCTGCTTTTCCTACTTTTGAAATGTCAAAAGCCTCGATTAATTCGTCCATACTGAAAATTTCTTGTTCCGTACCCGGATTCCAGCCCAAAAGTGCCATGATATTGATAAAGGCTTCGGGAAAATATCCGCTTTCGCGATAACCGGATGAGAGTTCTCCGCTTTTTGGGTCTTTCCATTGCAAAGGAAATACAGGGAAGCCACCTTTATCACCATCGCGTTTGCTTAACTTACCCTTTCCGTTCGGTTTTAAAATCAAAGGCAGATGTGCAAATTTCGGCATACTGTCTGCCCAGCCAAATGCTTTATATAACAAGGTATGCAAGGGCAGTGAGGGTAACCACTCTTCGCCGCGGATTACGTGGGTAATTTTCATCAAATGGTCGTCTACAATATTTGCCAGATGATAAGTAGGCATTCCGTCTGATTTATACAAAACCTTGTCGTCCAATGTGTTGGTGTTGAATTTAACTTCTCCGCGAATTAAATCATGCATTACCACAGTTTCGTTTTCGGGCATTTTAAAACGGATTACATAAGGCTCACCTGATGAAATTCTTTGTTGCACTTCTTCACCCGAAAGACTTAATGAGTTTTTCATTTGCATACGGGTTTCAATTCCATATTGCTGATTAGAACTACCTTCGGCTTTCAGGCGTTCGCGCATGGCATCTAACTCTTCGGGTGTATCAAAGGCAAAATAAGCATTTCCTTCGCTTACTAGTTGCATGGCATAATCGCGATACAAGTTTTTTCGTTCACTTTGCCGATAAGGTCCGTAATTTCCGCCTTTGGTAACGCCTTCGTCAAGCTTTAAACCGCACCATTCCAGTGCTTCAATTATGTATTCTTCGGCACCGGGCACATATCGAGTTTGATCGGTATCTTCAATACGTAAAAGAAAATCGCCACCGTGTTTTTTTGCAAATAAATAATTGAACAGGGCAGTGCGCACACCACCAATATGTAATGGTCCCGTAGGGCTGGGAGCAAATCGTACTCTTACTTTTTCCATTTTTATAGTTTAAAAATTAAAGGGCAAAGATAAATAAAGTACAACGAAAATAGAAAAATGTAGCATTTTATGTTTTTTAATATGCCTGTGGATAAAATAATTATACTTAATTTTGAATTGTTGATACAAACAGTTATGCGCTTGATTATTAATCACAAAATTGAATTTAATCATGAAAACAATGAAAGCATTAGTTAAATCAAAGCCCCAAAAAGGTATTTGGATGGAAGAAGTTCCTGTTCCTAAAGTAGGAGTAAACGATATATTGATAAAAATCAGAAAAACAGCCATTTGTGGTACTGATTTACATATTTACCGATGGGATGAATGGAGCCAAAAAACCATTAAAACTCCGATGGTTATCGGACATGAATATGTGGGTGAGGTTGCTGAAATGGGCAGTGGAGTTACCGATTTTAAAGTTGGTGACCGTGTTACCGGCGAAGGACATATTGCTTGCGGACACTGCCGTAACTGTCGCCGCGGCAAAAAGCACGTTTGCGAAAATACCATTGGTATTGGCGTAAACCGAGATGGTGCTTTTGCTGAATATGTGGTGGTTCCCGCATCCAATGTGATGAAAATGAGTGATCAGATACCTGATGATATGCTGGCAATTATGGATCCGTTCGGGAATGCTACGCATACAGCACTTTCTTTTCCATTAATTGGCGAAGATGTTTTGGTTACCGGAGCTGGACTAATCGGAAGTATGTGTGTGGCAATATCTAAATTTGCCGGAGCACGTTATATCGTGGCAACGGAAACCAATCCTTACAGAATTGAGTTGGCTAAAAAAATGGGTGCTACGCGGGTAATTAACCCTTTGGAGGAAAGCCTTGATGAGGTAATTTCCGATTTAGGTATGATCGGATTTGATATTGGTATGGAATGTTCCGGTTCGCCCATAGCATTTAATGATATGCTGGCACATATGTACAATGCGGGAAAAATATCACTTTTGGGAATTTTGCCTTCAAAAACTCAAATCGACTGGGATAACATCATATTTAAAGGATTGCAACTGAAAGGAATTTACGGACGCGAAATGTTTGAAACATGGTATCTGATGGAGCAAATGCTCATGTCTGGTTTGGATTTATCGCCGATGATCACGCACAGATACAAAGCTGAAGATTTTCAAAAAGGTTTTGATGTGATGGATAGCGGTAATTGCGGTAAAGTACTGCTTGAATGGGAATAAAATAATTTAGCGGATGAGCGCTTAGTAGCTCATCCGTTATTTTCTTCTAAAAATTCTGCAATTATTTTATTTAGTTCATCCGGTTTTTCTACTGTAACTGCATGATGCGCATCAGGAATAATTTTAAATTTCGCATTAGGGATTAATTGTGTATATTTTCTTTTCTCTTCATTACTGATATAATCAAATTCAGAACCAATAATTAAAACCTGATGCTTAATATTATTTAGCTGATTTTTAACAGTCCATCCTGCCATGGCATTAACGCTTTTTATATAGTCTTTGATATTATTTTGTGCCCAGCGTTTAATCATCAGTTTTCGTAAATCGCCTTGATGTTTGTAGGGAAAGACTTTTTTGGCAATTATTTTTCCCATTGCTTTCATTCCGATAATTTTAGGGATAAGT
>JALWNR010000288.1 GCA_027083715.1 Bacteroidales bacterium | reverse complement strand
GGGTTTCTTAATGCCCCGATTTCATATTTTGAATTGCCAATCACTAATGCTAAACGTTTATTATAGCCACTATTTCCTGCATCATATTTAAATGTTTTTATTTCTGACTCAGCTTCACCTGCAATATTTTTAACTACTACTTTTATTTTATTCACTCCCGGATTTAAGCTTAGATTTTTAATAATATTATGATCGCAAGATTCGTCAACTACGTTATAGCCTCTTACCGCATTATTTAAAATCAAAGAATCATTATTATATACTTTTACATAGTCCAAAGCATCTTTTGATTTTACGCAAAGCTGAATTTTTATATTAGGATCTGTTGTTGTTACAAATGAATTATAAGGTTTTACCCATGAAATTATCGGTTTTTTAAAGTCTGATTTTGGCTCACCGACAAACTTACCTTGTTTCCATATACCTGCTTGGATACGTCCATCGGAATAATAAAAAGTTCCTTTACCATTGTATTTGCCATAAGCAAATTCACCCACATATTTCCCTTGTTTATTTGCCAAAAACAGTGTTCCTGAGCCATGAAACCTACCTTCGAAAAAATCACCACTATATCGACTGCCATTTGCCATTATATAAGTTCCTTGTCCTGAATATTTTCCGTTTGCAAAAGTTCCAATGTATTTGTCTCCGTTAGCCAGTACGTATGTCCCAAATCCATTGTTGCAATTTCCTGAAACACAGCCTGATTTTCCTATTTTTTTACCAATATATTTTCCTGCTTTGAAAAATCCTTCTTGAACTATTCCATTGGCATAAGTATATTTACCATAGCCTTCCGGCAGATTATTTACCCAATTTCCTTCATATTTATTGCCTGATTTCCAGTAATTTGTTCCTTTACCTTCTCGTTTGTTGTTTTTCCAATACCCAATGTATTTTTCACCCGTTTTCCAATGATAAACACCGTATCCGTTTGCACAATCACCGGATATACAGCCGTAATTATTTTTCCCTGATGCAACATAACGCCCATATTCCCATAATCCTTCTTCAACATTGCCATTTACATGAGTAAGTTTTCCGTATCCGTGGCGTGCATTGTTTTTCCATTGTCCTTCATAAACATCGCCATTGGGTTCATAGTTTATTCCATAGCCTTCACGTTTATCATCTTTCCATTCGCCTTTGTACCATTCGCCATCAACAAAATAGTTAATTCCCTTACCATTACGTTTTTTATTTTTCCAGTATCCGGTATATTTTTCGCCTGAGTTAAATACCCATGTTCCGTATCCGTTATCACAATCGCCTGAAATACATCCCTTTTTCACGGAATTTGGATCGTATTTTTTACCATCAGCCCAAAATGCTTTTTCAACTTTTCCGTCGGGTGAAAAATAAGTTCCTTCTCCGTTTAATTTATCAAATTTCCAACTTCCTGTATATTTTCCTCCGTCTTTATAATAATAGGTGCCCCAGCCGTCACGCATATCGTTTCGCCAGTTTCCTTGGTATTTTTCGCCAGTCCATTTACTGTTTGGTCCAAAAACAATAGTTCCTTCTCCGTTTCTTTTATCGTTTTTCCAAAAACCTTTATAAACATCACCGGTTTTTTTGTTGGTATAAATACCGTAACCTGAAAATTTATCGTTTTTGAAATGCCCTTTATACACATCGCCGTTTGCAAAATAATAGGTGCCTTCACCGTTAAATTGCTTGTTTTTAAAATTACCAATATATTTTGCTCCGCTTTTATAAATCCAAGTTCCGTATCCATTATCGCAGTTTCCCGACACACAACCTGTTTGTTGTGAGTACATAGTGACATTAATGATGCCTAGCATAATGATAATCAATATTTTTTTCATTTCATTTAGTTTTTGGTAAATAGATTAAGTCTGTTTTCTAGTTTTAAAACAGATTAAATCGAAAAATAGTACTTAAAATTATAGATTTATAGGTAAACCGCAAACTTATTTTGATTAATTATTTAATACTTGGTATAAAGTGAATGAGAAATAAGTTGAACAGAAAAATAATAATGTATATTAAGGCAGGAAAGTAGAATGAGAATATATGGCATCTTGGTAAATAAGATATGTAGGTTTTATTAAAAATGAAAAATTTCAAGCATGTATTACTCCTGAGCCAATTAATTCATCACCATTATACCATGCACAAAACTGTCCTGCAGTTATGCCTCTTTGTTTTTCTTCAAAAAGAATGTACAAACCTTCTTTACGCATAAAAAGTTTAGCTTTTTGTAAAGGTTGACGGTATCGATGCCGAATTAAATATTCGCGCTCTTCACCCACAGTCATTGTTAAATCTTTTCTGATAAAATGAATTTCATCTTTTACTATAAATAGTCCATTGCGGTATAATCCGGGATGATCTTTACCTTGCCCAACATAGATTATATTTTCATCAACATCAGTTGCAATAACAAATAGAGGCAAAGGTTTTCCTCCGATATTTAAACCTTTTCGTTGCCCGATTGTATAAAAATGAGCGCCTTTATGCTTTCCGGTTACAAAGCCATCGGTTTTTTTATAGATAATAGGTTTAGTCAATTGTTTAAGTTCTTCATCTATGCCTGTATATTCAGGAAAATGTATCGAATTATAAAATTCACGGGAAATTTCAATTACCACCCCTTCCTTTGGGGCTAACTTTTGTTGTAAAAAAACCGGTAAATCTACTTTTCCTACAAAACAAATTCCTTGCGAGTCTTTTTTATCGGCAGAAGCCAGTTTTAAATCATGTGCAATACGGCGAACTTCCGGTTTTTCTAAATCCCCGATAGGGAAAAGGCTTTTTTCAAGTTGTTTTTGGTTTAACTGACACAAAAAATAACTTTGGTCT
Organism: Bacteroidales bacterium; assembly: GCA_027083715.1. Classification (GTDB taxonomy): domain Bacteria; phylum Bacteroidota; class Bacteroidia; order Bacteroidales; family NBLH01; genus NBLH01. The sequence continues at coordinate 1,926 of JALWNR010000288.1, read as the reverse complement.
TTGTTTTTATCAGTTCCGGCAAGTAATCTGTAAATTTTTTTACCGTTTTTTTCAATTTCATCTTTTCGACAATAATGACCTGTGGCAACAAAATCGGCACCCAGTTTTATTGCTTCGTCCAGAAAAACATCAAATTTAATTTCTCTGTTGCATAGGACATCAGGGTTTGGTGTTCTGCCTTTTTCATATTCGGAAAACATATAATCAACCACACGTTTTTTGTATAAACTACTTAAGTCCACTGTTTTAAAGGGAATATCCAATTTTTTAGCAACTAATTTTGCAAACATTAAATCGTTGTCCCAAGGGCAATCGCCGGTTAGCACGCCAGTGGTATCATGCCAGTTAATCATAAAAAGTGCTGTAACATCATGTCCTTGTTTTTTTAGGATGTATGCTGCCACACTTGAGTCCACCCCACCGGATAATCCTAATACTACTTTTGCCATTTTTTTATTTTGTTTCCTTATTTTCTAATATATGAACAAGTTCTACCAAAAGTTCTTTTTTGTTTTCGGCAATATTACTAATTTCGTTCTTTAATTTATCAATTGAGCCTGTTACAATTTTTTTTTCAATTTTTGCATCCATACTGTCAATAACAGTAAAAGCTTCAAATGCTTCGTTAAAATTTCCTTCGATAAACAGCTTTATAAAAACCGGAATATACTCACTAAAATCAAGTCTTGATTGCCAACAAACCGAAAGTAGTAGTTCTCGAATGTTTTTAAAATTATTTGATTGAATTGCCTTAATAATAAAAGGTGCAGCTGCTTGATATTTTAAATCGTATAGCAATTCTGTTATCTGTTTTTTTACTTTTTCACTTTTGTGATTAGCTAAAAGTTCAATCACAGCAGGAATCAGATTTTTATTTCCCGTATTACGCAGTTCTTTTATTGCAAAAAGAACTTCTTCTATGTCAGTACTCTGTAATTTGTTGATTATAAGTTTATTTTGTTTTATTTCGTTCATTTCCAATATTTTTTTATTAAATTGCAAAATTATAAATTCATTTTTAATTCTTAGAGAAATGGTAATGAATAAGTTGATATTTACTATTATTTTTATATTTTTTCTTTTTTCAGGATGTACAAATCATACCGAAAGTTATGCAGATTCCGGTTTTAATGAACATGAAAATAATAAAGTACTATTATCTGTTAAGGAAATATTTAGTACTTTTCCATCACCTGTTGAAACGGCTAAATCTATTTCGGAGGCTCATCTCAAATTTAATCAAAAAATACTAAATCCTGTAAGAAATGTTCCTTATTATGAAACCAGTAAGAGTTTAGCTCTGAATCTTGGTGTTTATTGTGCTGATTTAAGTTATGCTAGTTTTTACGAACAAAATCAATTGGTGTCTTCATATCTTTCGGCAATTAAAACTATTTCTGATAATTTGGGGATTATTCAAACAATAGATAAAGAAGATATTCTTAAAATAGAAGATAATATTACCAATCAGGATACACTAAGAATACTTATCAAAGAGGTATTTTTGAGTTCAGGAAAGTATTTGAATGAAAATAATCGCCCCGAAATGGCAATACTTGTTCAAGTAGGTGCATGGATTGAAGGTATGTATATTGCCATGCAATTGGCAACGCAATCTGTTAAAATTAATAAAGACTTGGTTGACAGAGTTGCAGAACAAAGAGTATCCATAGACATAATTGTTAAAGCTTTGGCTAATTATTCTGATTACGCTGTAATCAATGATGTTTATATAGATATGTTGAAACTACAAAAGATTTATAAAAAAACCAGAGTATCGAATAATACTACATTATCAAGGATCGAAAATGATGACAAATCCAATAAAAATGTGTATATAACTCCCGAAATATTTATCAGCCTATTTCAAGAAATCAATAAAATAAGGAATCGTTATACTCAATAAAATTTTAATTAGTACGTTTC
>JALWNR010000287.1 GCA_027083715.1 Bacteroidales bacterium | reverse complement strand
CATGACTTAGAGGTTTAAATTCAAAATCTAAATTACCTTTTCCTATTTCAAGCGCAAAACGGAGGTTGTTATCCAAACCATCAATCAACATATTTACAGAATTTCGTATGTCGCCAATCTCATCGTTTGATTCAGTACTCATTTTTTGTCCCAGAGATATTTTTCCTTTTGCCAACTCACGAATTACTTTTGATGTATCAATTAACGGCTTGCTAATGCTGCGCGAAATAATCCAAATTACCAGTGTTAATATAATAAAACCGCTAAATGCAACGAGTATTGAAAAAAACAGATTTTCATCGGCTTTTTTTATCATGATTCTATAGGGTATGGAAATTCCTACGGCCCAAGGTGCCGGAGATTTACCTATTTTAATAGGATAGAATGTAACATAGTACTCTACATTTGCTGAATCCTTACGCATATAGGAAAATTTTTTTCCTTTTTGAATATTTTCAATTATTTTAAAACGTGCATTATCTGCGGGAGTTAAAGAATCAATACCTATGTTTACCAATTGTTTATTAGGAATTGCTACCAGTTTTCCTTTATTGGAAACCAAAAAACCAAAAGAACCGGGAAATACTTTTATTTGCATAATTAGATCCTGAAAACGCTCTAAATTTACATCAAACTGCATCAATCCTATATAGTGTTTATCTTTCATAATCGGGATTGATATACTTGATATTAATTCTTCATCTTCTTTATTGCCGCTAATTGAAAACCAATATGGTTCAGACAAATCTTCACGAGGATTTATCTTCATATCAAAATAAGCACCTCCTACATTATCACCTTCTGTTTCTAAAGTATCTATTTTACGATGAATTAAACCTTTTTCTTTATAGAAAATATAACGAACTCTTCCGTAGGATTTTTTGTAGTTTTTATCAATAGCATTTAGTTCAAAGTTTATGGCTGCATTATGAAATTGTGGGTTATTAAATAAAACATTTTCAATGGTAGAAAAGTATTGCTCTTGAATATTATTTTTATAAACCCATTCGTAATTATGAAATGATTGTACCAAAGTTCGTGCAATATTCATATCACCGTTTAACTGCATCATGATATAATTAGCATATTTTTCCGCATAGCTGTCTGCAAGATGTTTTGACTCGCTTATTGCTAATTCATGATCATTATAGCTCAGGTATCCGAACGCAATTATATAAATCAACAAGGATGTTGGTAAAATATATACAAGTAGTTTTGTTTGTATCCTGAAATTCATCAGTCTTAAATTTTATTTTATAAAATTACTTGCTAAAAGTAATATATTATTTACAAAATTAAAAATAATTTAAGATTATTCAATATTGTTTAACTTCTTTAATGCTTTATCAACAAATATAATACCTAAGATTTATTGTACTAGCTTTTGGGCACTTCTAAAAATTTAAAATTCAAGACTTTTTGAAATTAAAAGCAGAGTTTACTATTGTAAATGAGCATTTTATAATTTAAAACTAACGCAGAAGTTGGAGTTTTTAGGAGTGCCCTTTTGTTAAAATTTTCCGGCGCAGGACAGCTAAGCTACAAAATTATCTTTATATTTGAAATCTAAAACTCAAAATTTATGAAAAAAACATTATTGATTTATACCTTTATATTATATACTCTATTTTCGTTTGCACAAGAACAAAACCCGCCAAATATCCTTTGGAAAAGTATTGAAACACCACATTTTCAAATAATATTTCCTTCGGAAATAGAAAATGAAGCACAGCGAGTGGCAAATACTATGGAACAGGTTTGTAAATACGATACTTCATCGCTTAGCACGCACCCAAAACGTGTCTCTTTGGTTTTAAATAACAGAGCGATGATTTCAAACGCTTATGCAGCACTGGCTCCGCGCTATATGCAGTTTTACATGAAACCTCCTCAAACGGTTACTGATTTGAGTAGTTTGGATTGGGTGCAACTTCTTGCCATACATGAGTACCGCCATATTGTTCAATATTCAAAAAATAAGCATCAGTTTACTAAATTCATGACTTATCTTTTTGGTGATATAGGACAGTTAATGATGCAGTATTCCATTCCTTATTGGTTTTTTGAGGGGGATGCCATAGTAATGGAAACTGCCTTGACAAAAGGCGGACGAGGGCGTGTTCCTGCTTTTGCAATGCCTATCAGAGCTTATGCTTTGGAAAATATTAATTTTAGTTACGACAGAGCCTATTTAGGTACTTACCGTACATTTTATCCAAGTTGGTATCATCTGGGCTATCATTTAACTGCCTATGGACGTAAGCATTATGGAAAATATATTTGGGATGATGTGCTGAACCGTACCTCTAAATTCTCATTTTGGCCTTATGCATTCAGCCGTAGCCTGAAAAAATATACCGGCATGAATGTAAATTATTTTTACAATGCTGCAATACGTGAGCTTGATTCTTTATGGACAAAACAGAATGAGCAAATACGAAATACTTCGGCAGTAATTGTGAATAAAGATGAAAAGCGTTCATTCACAGACTATTATTACCCTCAATTTGATAATGATGGAAATATTATTGCTGTTAAAGAAACTTTAGATGAGATTGGCACCTTTTTTAAAATTACACCTGAGGGGAAAGAGCAAAAAATTACTGCCACTGATGCAGATATTTTTTACGTAAAAGGAAAATATGCAGTTTGGGCACGTTATATCCCTGATGTTCGCTGGGGGCAGCAATCGTTTACCGACATTGTTATCCGGAATTTGGAAACTAATGAAGAAAAAACATTAACCAAAAAAGGAAAATACCTTTCTCCGGCACTTTCGCCTGATGGTTCTAAAATTGCTGCAGTAAAATTTGATAAAGAGCAAAACTGTTCGTTGGTTATATTACATTCCGGCTCGGGTAAAGAACTGGCAGCCTACACAATTGGCGATAATGATTATATACGCACTCCGGCTTGGTCAGGCGATGGTAAATATATTGTTTTTACCCATGCAAAATATAAAGGTGCTAATATTGGGCTTTTAAATCTTGCAAGCGGTACTGTTTCTGTAATTAAACCTGCAAATTATGAAAATATTGGTCGTCCGGTATTTTATAATAATTACATTCTTTATAACTCAAACTATTCAGGTATTGACAATATTTATGCAATAAATATTGATACAAAAGAAATATATCAGGTAACATCAAGAAAATATGGTGCTTTTAATGCCAATGTTTCTGCTGCAGGCGATAAAATGCTTTTTCAGGATTATTCAACTTCGGGAAGCAATATTGCACTTATGGATTTGAAACCTGAAAATTGGACAAAAATTGAGAATATTTCTAATTCGGATATAAATTATTTTGAAACACTTGTAAAACAGGAAGCCGGAAAAAATATTTTTGAAAATACAAGTGAACTTAAAAAATATCCGGTTTCCGAAAAGAAATACCGGAGTGGTTTGAAATTGCACTCATGGGGAATATACCCTTTCCTTACTTTGCTTGATATTGGCGTTATGGCTGACAACTATCTGAAAACCACTTCGTTAAAGGCGGGTTATTTGTATAATATTAATGAAAATGCAAGCGGTGGATATATGGCTGTTTCCTATGCTAAGTTTTTTCCGGTTTTGGGTTTAACGGGGATATATATGCAAAATAGTCGTTCGTATAATCTCTCCGACGGAACTTCGCAGACCCAGTACTGGAATGAATTGAGTATCAACGGGTCAATTAGTTTTCCATTTAATTTTTCACGCGGAATATATTATCGGCAACTCAATTTAAGCACCGGAGCTATTTTTAAATATATTACCGGAAAAGAATTTCGTGCTTTGGATGAATCCGGAAACGGAACTTTTACACCTTTATATATTAAAGCAAAATTTAGTAATACGCGCAGGTATGCCTATCGTGATATTGCTCCCAAGTATGGGCAGGTTTTAGCAATTGATTATAATCAGATATTTGATTATGATAATTATGACGGATATTTGTTTTCTGCCCGAAGTGCATTTTATTTTCCGGGTTTGTTGCCCAATAACAGCATCAAGCTGGCTGCATCTTATGAAAAGCAGATTGATTTTGATCCGAATAACTACGAATCACTTTATTATTTTTCCAGTTTGATGAGTATGCCGCGCGGTTATGATTCGCAAACTTTTGATAAAATGTATAAACTGACTGCCGATTATAAATTACCACTTGTATATCCTGATTTAAGTATTGGACCATTGGCATACATAAAAAGAATTAGTGTAGGTGGCTTTTATGATTATGCAAAAGGGTATTTGGGCGGACAAAGTTCTGATTATAACTCTGTTGGCGGCAGCCTTAGTTTTCGGGTAAATATTTTCAGAATTCGTTATCCGGTTGAAATAGGATTTCAATATGCACGACTTTTAAATGACGGAACCAATAACTTTTCATTTCTTATTGCAGGATTGCCTTTGTGAATTGGATAATTGTTATCTAGTTAATGAAAGGGCTTTGGGTTAAATAGAGGATATAAACTATTAGATGCTTCATTAAAAAATTGATTTTAGGCTAAAGCCATTTTGTTGCAATGTTTTTTCCCGATGCTAAAGCATCGGGCTAATCATTAGCTCCGGCTTTTGATACCCTTAAATGTTTTAAAGGAAAAAGTATTATGCCGATGGATTATTTGTCAAAGGATTTATTCTTTGTTACAAATAACCAATCGGTATAAGCCGGAGATTTAAATTGTTGAAATAATCGGTGCACGAAAACTGTATTTTTTAGAATAAACCTATAACATGCACCGAAATTTACCACTTTACATAATTGATAATGAAT
>JALWNR010000286.1 GCA_027083715.1 Bacteroidales bacterium | reverse complement strand
TATTAAATATCAAGGATTTAGATACATGTACAGTTTTTTCATCAATAGAAGAGGCACTTAAAGCACCTGAAAAAGTATTGATATTGGATTTAAGTGCAAATAATTTAAATGATATTCCGGAAAAAATTGTGCAGTTTAAAAACCTTCAGGTATTAAATTTGGCAAATAATTCAATAACAAAATTACCTAATGAAATTTTTGAACTTAAAAATTTACAGATTTTAAATCTTGAAGAAAATCGTTTAAAAAAAATACCAAAAGAAATAGCACAGCTTCAAAATTTATACAATTTAAATCTTACCCGAACTAAAATTCCTTCTATACCGGAAAGTTTTTCAAAATTAAAAAAACTGAAAATACTTAATCTTTCATGGAATGGATTAAAGGATGATTCAATAAAACCTGTTTTTAAATTAAAACAATTACAAGATTTAAATCTCATGCGAAATCAAATTGAAGTTTTAGACTCTTCTATTTGTGAAATGGACAGTTTACTGTACTTAAACCTTAATTTTAACCCTTTAAAAAAACTTCCTGAGAATATTGGTAATTTACAACAGCTCATTGAGTTGGATTTAGGCAAAAACACCGAACTAAAAAGTTTGCCTGATAGTTTTAAAAAACTCATTAATTTAGAATATCTTAATTTAGAATCAGTACCACTTTCGTATCAGGAAAAGAAAAAATTGCCAAAATTGACTGAGGAGGCAATTGAATTTTAAAATTGAATCATATATTCACCCTTTAATACTTTGTTAAAAAATGAAGGGTGAAGAGTGAGTTAATTTACTGAAAATTAATACATTAAGGCTTAATTTTATTACTTTGTAAATATTTGAATTTTAATGATTTATAAAAATTTAACGAACTATTGTTAAATATAAGTCTCTAATTATTAAAACCATAGATATGAATCGTTTAGCCGCAATTATCTTACTATTATCAGCTCTGAATTTTCTTAAAGCTCAAAGTATTGATTACGATATACAAATGGGTAAAGAAGCTCACAAAGAAATTATAAATACCATAGGTATTTATCAGCATCCTTCACAAGCTTACATAAAAAAAGTAGGAAATCGTTTAGTAGCTACTTTACAAAAAAAACAATTTGATTTCCGGTTTTTCATCATAGATATGAAAGAGCCTAATGCAATGGCTTTACCGGGTGGCTATATTTATATTTCAAGAGGTATTTTACCATTAATTAACTCCGAAGATGAATTAGCAGGAGTTATGGGACACGAAATTATTCATGCTTATTTCAGACACAGTATTAAATCAATGAAACAGGGAATATTGCCGGCAGTGTTACAGATTCCGGGCAACATCATTCATGAAGTCATCAGCCCTGAATTAGGAAATTTAATCAACTCACCCATTAAATTTACTAGTGAAATTTTTGGTTCATCTTATAGTCGTCAGCATGAAAACGAAGCAGATGAATATGGCATCATTGTAGCAGCAAAAGCAGGCTATCAGCCCGATGCACTTATAAATGTGCTTAACAGGCTCGAAAAAGTTACTCAGTTAGAAACTCATAAAGAAGCTAAGTTTAGTTTTTTCGATTCGCACCCAATGACTAAAAAGCGAGAACAGCATATCAAAAAAAATGCAAGTAATACTAAAATCATTGTACAAAAACCTTTTATTACAAACAAAAATGATTTTATAAAGCAATTTAACGGCATTTGCATAAAGAACAATCCGGCACAAGGTATTTTTAGAGAAAATATTTTTTTACATCCCGATATGGGCTTTGTAGTTGAATTTCCAAACGGATGGTTAACAGCCAATTCGCCACAAATGGTTGGTGCTGTAGATAGTGCAAGAAATGCACAACTATTTTTAGGAGTAAAAAATGAACAAAAAGCTCCCGCTTTTTATGCAAAAAAAGCAAAAGAAAATATGGATACATCAAAAGTTGTTTTTATTAATGATAAAAAAACCGAAGTAAACGGTAAGGATGCTTATATTATGTCGCTTAACGGAAAAGATACGAAAGAGAATATGGTTATACACATGCTTTGGGTAAATATGAACAATTATACATTTTTATTTATGGCAGCCGGAGACCCCTCCTATAATAAAGTATTAAAAAAATCGATTTTTAGCCTCCGACCCATTACCTCTGAAGAACGAAAATCGATAAAATCTACTGTTTTACATATTGTAGAAGCAAAAGAAGCTGAAACACTTGAAGAACTTTCAAAAAGAACAGGAAATGTTTTGAACAAAGATTATCTGTTAATAATTAATGATATAGATGCATCTACAAAATTAAAAAAAGGGCAGCTGATTAAAATTGGCAAAGAAGAAACCTATAAGGGTAATCTACGGTAATCTTTATTGATTTTAAACCGGATATATGAAATCTACATTTGGTTCAAAATGCAGTAGCTGGTTCATTCTACAAATTTATAACCAACGCCTTTTACGGTATGTATAATATCATCGCCTACTTTCTCTCTTATTTTGCGGATGTGCACATCAATAGTACGGTCGCTTATGTAAACATCATTGCCCCAAATTTTATTGAAAATTTCTTCACGGCTAAAAACTTTTGCTGGACTAGAAACAAGCAGAGCCAATATTTCAAATTGTTTTTTGGGTAAAATAATTTCTTTTTTATTTTTAATTGCTATATATTTTTCTGTATCAATAATTAGTTTTCTTTCATCATTTACCGGTGTTTTTTTATTATTTGCTTTGTCTTTTAAAGGCTTGTTAGTAAGTGCTTTCCTTCGGAGTAAGGCGTTTACTTTTGAAATAAGTACTTTAGGTTTTACCGGTTTATTGATATAATCATCGGCACCTGCATTATAACCGGCAATATGTGAGTAATCTTCGTTTCGGGCAGATAAAAAAACAATCAGTGTATTGTCCAATTGTTTTAGTTTTCTTATTTCTTCACAAGCCTCAATACCGTCCATTTGCGGCATCATCACATCCATCAGTATTAAATCGGGTATTATTTGTTCAGCTTTCACAATTGCTTCTAATCCGTTTGTAGCCGTATGTATTTGGTAACCGTCTTTTTGCAAATTATAACTTAAAAATTCGCGAACATCTTTATCATCATCAACCAGAAGTATTTTGTTCATAATTGTGTATTTGTGCTTTCTATGCAAATTTAGAATATGTATATTAATTTATTGTTAATCTAGGATTAATGTTAGATTAAGTTCCCTCCCTTTATTTAATATTTAATTAACCATTCATTCATTTTAAGTATAGATAGCTGCCCTTAATTTGCAGTGTAATTATTATTAAAAAAATCAGATTACTAAAATGAAAAAAATGAAAACAAATTATTTTAATTATTTATCAGCTGTGGTAATAGCTTTCAGCTTATTTATTACTTCATGTGATAAGGGTGATGATCCTCAAAAAGAAAATGAAACTAATGTAGGTGTGGTATTGACAGACAATGGTAATGGTATTGGAACGCGTACCTTGTATAAAGACACTACCTACTTATTAGATGGTTTTGTATTTGTAAATGCAGGACAAACTCTTACAATTCAGGCCGGTACAGTTATAAAAGGTAAAGCCGGACAAGGTGAAAGTGCATCGGCATTAATTGTTGCCCGTGGTGCTAAAATCATGGCAGAGGGAACCAAAGATGACCCGATTATTTTTACAGCCGAAGCAGATTCATTAAACGGAAACATTGGAAATAATGTTCGTGGTTTATGGGGCGGATTAATTGTTTTAGGAAAAGCTCGTTTAAATACAATTCCGGCAGAACAACAAATTGAAGGAATCCCGACAACCGAAACTCGTGGTGCTTTTGGTGGTGATAACGATGCAGATAACTCAGGCATTATAAAATATGTGTCTATTCGTCATGGAGGAACGGATATTGGAGCAGGAAACGAAATCAACGGACTTTCATTAGGTGCGGTTGGTTCAGGGACTGTAATTGATTATGTTGAAATAATAGCTAATGCTGATGATGGTATTGAATTTTTTGGCGGTACTGCACAAGTAAAGCATGCCTTAGTAGCTTATTGCGGTGATGATTCTTTTGATTATGATATGGGTTACCGCGGAAAAGGTCAATTTTGGGTATCTATTCAATCGGATGATAGCGACCGTAACGGTGAGCACGATGGGGGTACTGACCCTGAAGATGGACTACCTTATGCGATACCTACTATTTATAATGCTACTTATATTGGTGTTACAACTAATAAATCTATTATTACATTTAGAGATAATGCCGGTGGTTTTTATTTTAATTCAATTTTTGTAAATCATCAAGCAGGTATTGATATTGAAAAGTTAAACAGTGTTCAACACTCATTTAAACAATGGGAAGACGGAAACCTGAAAATTGAAAACAATACTTTCTATAATGTTGCAGGACAAACTACCTTAGATAATCCAAACTTGTTTCTATATGCAAAAGGCGAAGGTGCTACAGATGCTGACAATAGCGCTCTGGCAACTTATTTTACATCCAAAGGAAATGAAGTGGCAAATCCTGATGTTTCTGCAACAAATCCTGTTCCCGGAAATCCGCAAACAAGCAATTTATATACTTATAGCGATTCTTGGTTTGATGCGGTAAATTACCGTGGCGCTTTTGGTTCTGATAACTGGGCAGCAGGGTGGACATTAACTTTTAAAAATTAAATAATGCGCCGTCTTTTTTACAAGTAGAAAACTGTAAAAATGAATAGAGCTTGTATAAATAATATTTATGCAAGCTCTTTATTAAGGCGGTTTTAAACTTTTAATAATTTATCTTGAAATAAACGACTGGAAATTTACACATCAATTAA
>JALWNR010000285.1:1459-4792 GCA_027083715.1 Bacteroidales bacterium | reverse complement strand
TAATTATACCATGAAGCATTTAATTTTTATTCTACTAGTATTTAGTATTGCATTTTTTTCCTGCAATAAACCGGAAAAAGAAGAAGGTAAAACACCGATTGCCAGAGTTTTTGACAAATATCTTTATAAAGAAGACTTAAAAGATATTGTACCTGCAGGTTTAAGCCCCGAAGATAGTGCCGGAAGAGTTCGCAATTATATTGACATGTGGGTGAAAAAGCAAGCAATGATGAAAACTGCCGAATTAAATTTGGCAGAAGAACAAAAAGATGTTTCACAAGAATTGGAAGATTATCGGATGACTTTATTAATTTCCAGATATAAACAAATTTTTATGGAGCAAAACCTGGATACCATTATTACAGAAAAACAAATCGAAAACTATTATAATACTCATCCGGAAGTTTTTAAAATCACACAGCCGGCAGTTATAGCACTGTATATTAAAGTCTTAAAAACATCTCCAAATATTGATGTCATCAAACAAAAGTATCGTTCATCAAGAGAAAGAGATATTGATGAATTGAAAAACTTATGTATGGAAAGTGCTGCTGAGTATGATGATTTCAATAATGATTGGATTTATTTTAAAGATTTAATCGTAAATATTCCGGTAAGAATAGACAATCAAGAAAAATTTTTAAAAACAAATAAATATATTGAAGCCGAAGATAATAATTATTTATATTTTGTTGCCATTAAAAATTATCGGTTAAAAGGAGCAACAGCACCGGTAAAATTTGTTCGTGGACAAATTAGTGTTGGTATTTTAAACGAACGTAAAGAAAAAATTATCAGGGAACTGGAAAACAATATTTACAACAATATGTTAGATAATAAAGAAATTGAAATAATCTATTAAAAATTAAATATTAAAATATGTATCGAATTAACATTATATTACTCCTAATTTTGGTTTTTATCACAAACAGTTTAAAAGCACAAAACGACTCTATTATTGACAATGTTGTTGCCGTTGTAGGAAGCGAAATAGTATTAAAATCAGAAGTTGAAGAACAATTAATGCAAATGAAAGCTCGTGGAATTTATGGAGCTGGAAATGAGCGATGCAATATTTTTGAACAACTTTTGTTTCAAAAATTATTAATTACCCAAGCAAAGTTAGATAGTATTGAAGTAACTGAAAATCAAGTTAATGATGATATAGAAAGACGTTTGCAAGGATTTATTCAGGAAATTGGAGGAGAACAGCAATTGGAAGATTACTTTGGAAAAAGTATTTTAGAAATTAAGCAAGATTTTAAACCTATTGTACGTGAACAATTACTTGCTCAAAAAGAGCAGCAAGAGATTACCGGAGATGTTAAAATTACTCCTTCCGAAGTAAAGGCGTTTTTTAAGTCTATTCCGGCAGATAGTTTACCCATTGTTAACGCCACCTATGAAATTGCACAAATTGTAATTGAACCCAAAATCAGTAAAGCAGAAAAGGAAGCGGTTAAGAAAAAACTGGAAAATTTACGTCAGCGAATTTTAAAAGGTGAAAATTTTTCAACTTTAGCAGTTTTGTATTCTGATGATAAAGCATCGGCAAAAAATGGAGGAGAATTAGGATTTATTAATAAAGGAGATTTGGTAAAAGAATTTGCAGCAACAGCTTACACACTTAAAGAGGGTGAAATTTCGGATATAGTTGAAACCGAATTTGGATACCATATCATTCAATTAATTGAAAAAAGAGGAAGTCAGGTTAATGTACGTCATATTTTAATGATTCCAAAAGTCTCAGCAGATGCCAAATATAAAGCAAAACAAAAGCTGGATAGCATTGCGCGTTTAATCAGGCTCGATTCTTTAACATTTGGTGAAGCTGCCATGCGTTTTTCGGAAGATGAAGACACACGAAAAAATGAAGGATTAATGGTAAATCCTTATACGGGCACTTCAAAATTTGAAATTAAGCAAATTGATCCTGCTACAAATTACGCTTTGCGTAAACTGAAAGTAGGTGAAATTTCAAGCCCATTTGAAGCCAAAAATTCAAAAGGAAAAACAGTATTTAAAATTATTTATAAAAAAGCTGAAAATAAAGCACATACAATTAACTTAAAAGAGGATTATCAACAAATTCAGGATATGGCTTTGGCAGATAAAAAGCAAAAAGTCATTAAGGAATGGGTTGAGAAAAAACAGAAGCAAATTTATATTAAAGTTAGCCCTTCTTTTAAAAATTGTAAATTTGATTTTCCGGGTTGGGTGAAGTAATTGACTTTGATGGAGTGGTAAATGATATAATTGTTGGCGCATATAAAAATAAATGGAATTTGATTTGCTGAATAAAAATAAAGCTGAATTATATAATCTATACGAAAAAGAAAAACTTAGTAAAATTAATATTAAAAAAATAAAAAGTCGTATTAATAATCGACATTTAATTATTAAAATCACTTTATTTATCCTTTTCCCTCTTAGATTGTTTGACTTTCTTTATTTAAAATATTTGGTTAATAGAATAAATCTGAAAAAAACTAAGAATAAAATTAAGAATTTACGAGGTTATCAAATTAAACTCATAAAAAAATACTTAATTGAGCATCATAAGAGATATAATGAAAAAATAAAAGAAAATTACAAACTTCTAAATTCATCTAATCTAAAAATCAAAGTGTACCAGACAGCAGCAATAATAACGAGTTCTTATGCAAAAAAGCTAAAGGGAAAGATTCATAATAATGGATTTCTATACTTTAAGACCGTATCAAGGAACTTTGTATTCACAAATATTCAAAATGGGCTATTCCCCAGCAAGTTAGCTGGAAAGATTGATTATTTAGGGAATGCTGAGTTGAAAACAGTTCAAACGAATTGGAGAATGATTGGCGGCAGAATACCTAAACAATTTATTGCTAACATTATTAGTGACGGAAGATTTATTGCAGAATTGGATCAATCAAGCTGGGAGTTTTTGGGTAAAATTAGTATGGACAAGTTGCTTTGTGACCCATTTAGAGGCAATGAAAAAAAGAGAAGAATGTTTTTGGATAATAGAACTGAATTATATACAATAATGAAAGAATACGAAAAAATATTTACATAAATACATGCACCAATAATATGTATAAACAATAAGATTAGCTCACTGATTAATAGATTATTGCAATAGACCAAATCCGAACGATTGACAGAAAACGTGTTATAAAAACTTTTGGCAGACTTTCAACACATGAAATTAAAGAAGTAAAATCAATATTAAAAGAAACTTATGTTGACTGAATGAAACAGAATTGCAAACAGTTTGATTATGAGAAACTAATTTATGATTCCAAAAATACTGTTTTGCTTTTAAAGCCCCGTATCAATTATTAATTTAAA
>JALWNR010000285.1:0-1449 GCA_027083715.1 Bacteroidales bacterium | reverse complement strand
ATTTTTTACTTTACGGATATTTTCTTTTATCGCTTTATTTTTTTGTGTATCACTCAATAATTCATTCAATTTATTTGCAATACTTTCCGGATTCAAATTATCCGTAAATATTCCGGTTTGATGCTTGTTGATGATTTTCTCCATTTCCGGTAAAACAGATGCTAAAACAGGAACTTCTGCATGCATATAGTCGAAAAGGCGGTTGGGCAGAACATAACGATAACTAAGGCTTAAATCCTCTTGTAATGCCAGTCCCGTATCAGCAATTTGTGTGTATGCATTCAGCTCGTTTAGTGGTATTTTTCCTGTAAAATAAACCTTATGGTTAAGTTTTTCTGTTTTTACCATATTTTTCAATTTTTCGGCAATATCTCCTTCACCGATAATCAGCAAAACAGCATTTTCAATAGATTGCATTGCCAGTATAGCTTGTTCCAACCCACGACCTATATTTAAAGCTCCCTGATAAAGAATAATTTTTTTACCCTTAAAGTTCTGCTTTAAGGAAATCGCTTTTTTATTGTCTGCCTGATAATTTGAACATTGTGGTAAATTACGAATTACCTGCATGCGGATTCCGTATTTTTCATAATAAACATCAGCAATAGACTTACATACCGTGTAAGCATATTTTAGCTTTGGTAAAATCATTTTTTCGATAAACAACCAGGTGTTTTTTGCAAAACTTCTGCCGTTCAGCTCGGGCACTTCGGTAAATAATTCATGACTGTCATACACTAAAAATATTTTCTGCCTCAGGATATACTTTTTTAGAATATAAGCTAAATAATTGGCAGCTAAAGTATCCAAATCATTTGCCAGTAAGATATTAAACTTCCTGAAAATCAGCATGAAAAATAAGCGAATATTGTATTCGGCATAGAACAATACACCTTTATTAAAAAACAGCCTTATTCGTTTTGTCCGGTACGTTCTGTCATCAATAATTTTTGAATTATTGAGCTTTCTGCCAATTAACAGAGGTGATAAACCAAGTTTTTGCAAACTGCATGCAACTTTATCCACTCGTCTATCTGTTACCAAATCATTAGTAACTGATAAAATTATGATCAATTTATTTTTCTGTTGCTCGTTCATTGATTTAACATCATTTCCTGCAAAAATAACTTAAATCATTATTAAAATTGATACTTTTGCGGATAAACAAAAATGCAATGCAAATTTTCAGGAATTATTCACTTAAAAAATATAATACTTTTGCCATAAATGCTTTTGCAGATTACTTTGCAGCTCCAAAATCGGTAGCGGAATTAAAAGAGTTGTTGAGCAATGAAGAACTTAAGGACAAAGAACGTTTTGTTCTTGGTGGAGGCAGCAACCTCTTGTTTACAAAAGATTTAGATATGCTGCTTATACATCCGAATATTAAAGGTCTTGAAGTTGAGGATAAAATGCAATCGGGAATTATTGTAAAAGTTGCGGCAGGTG
>JALWNR010000284.1 GCA_027083715.1 Bacteroidales bacterium | reverse complement strand
AGATGATAAAAGGCTTTCGCCATATACAACGCTACCACATACTTCAATTGTTACTAGATTACTGGAAGAACACAACCCGCAAATTGTATTATTTGGTGCCACTTCCGTGGGCAGAGATATTGCTCCACGTGTTGCATCGGCAATGCGTTGCGGATTAACAGCAGATTGTACCAGTTTGGTAATTGGCGACCATTATGTAAAAAAGACCGATACAACATATAAAAACCTGCTGTATCAAATTCGTCCTGCTTTTGGCGGTAATATTATTGCCACCATTATTAATCCGGATATGCATCCGCAAATGGCAACGGTGCGCCAGGGAGTAATGAAAAAAGAAGTTTTTGATGAAAACTATAAAGGCGAAATCAAAAAACTGAATGTTGCAGATTATGTTAAAGACGAAGATTTTGTAATAGAAATCATTGAACGACATATTGAAAAAAGCAAAGTTAATTTAGGCGGTGCACCAATTATTGTAGCCGGAGGTTACGGAGTTGGCTCAAAAGAAAATTTTGATTTACTGTATCAATTGGCTGATGTTTTGGGAGCCGAAGTTGGTGGCTCACGCGCAGCAGTTGATGCCGGATATATTGAGCACGAACGCCAAATAGGGCAAACCGGTGTTACCGTACGCCCAAAATTATACATTGCCTGCGGAATTTCCGGAGCCGTACAGCACAGAGTAGGCATGGATCAATCGGCAATGATTGTTTCCATTAATACCGATGAACATGCACCGATTAACAGCATTGCTGATTATAATATTCACGGAGACCTTAATGAGGTAATTCCAAAATTGATTAAATTTTATAAAAAGAACACAAAATAATTAAGATATGCCTAATTTTTATACAGATAACGAAGATCTTAGATTTCATCTCAATCATCCGATGATGAAAAAGATCGTGGATTTAAAAGAAAGGAATTATCGCGATAAAGATAAATTTGATTATGCTCCGCATAATTTTGAAGATACTATGGACAGCTACGATAAAGTACTGGAAATTGTTGGTGATATTTCAGGAAATATTATTGCGGAAAATGCAGAAGATGTAGATAAAGAAGGTCCCAAAGTGGTTAATAATGAGGTAATCTGGGCAAAAGGTACCAAAAAAAACTATGATGCGCTAAAAAATGCAGGTTTAATAGGCATGACACTTCCCCGTAAATACAATGGGCTGAATTTTTCATTATTGCCCTTTACCATGACTGCCGAAATTGTTACCAGAGCGGATGCAAGTTTTGTAAATATCTGGGGTTTGCAGGATTGTGCCGAAACTATTAATGAATTTGCATCAGAAGAGATTAAAGAAAAATACCTTCCGCTTTTTAACCAAGGATACTCTGCCGCTATGGCATTGACTGAACCGGATGCAGGTTCTGATTTACAAGCAGTTAATTTACGCGGAGATATTAAAGCCACTTACGATAAAGATACAGATACCTGGTACTTAAACGGAGTAAAACGCTTTATTACAAATGGTGATGCGGATTTATCATTGGTTTTAGCACGTACCGAAGACGGAACAACTGATGCACGTGGTTTATCCATGTTTTTGTATGAACGTAAATCACAGGCAGTAACAGTAAGACGTATTGAGAACAAATTGGGAATTAAAGGCTCACCTACTTGTGAACTAGTTTACAAAAATGCACCTGCAAAATTAATTGGCGACCGGAAAATGGGACTGATTAAATACGTAATGTCGCTAATGAACGGTGCTCGTTTAGGCATTGGTGCGCAAGGAGTAGGTATTTGTGAAGCGGCTTATCGCGAAGCACTGGATTATGCAAAAGAGCGTCAGCAATTTGGCAAACCGATTATTAAGTTTCCTGCTGTATATGAAATGCTTTCAATGATGAAAGTAAAAACCCATGCATCGCGATCCTTATTGTATGAAACCACACGCTTCACAGAATTATATAAACTGTACGACCACATTAGTAAAGAACGTAAATTAACACCAGAAGAACGCAAAGAGGCTAAAAAATATCAGCGTTTGGCAGATATATTTACTCCTTTGGTAAAACTTTTTGCCAGTGAATATGCCAATCAGAATGCTTATGATGCCATTCAGGTATTAGGCGGCTCCGGTTATATGAAAGACTATCCTGTAGAGCGTATTTATCGTGATGCACGTATTACCTCAATTTACGAAGGAACTTCACAATTACAGGTTGTTGCTGCAATTCGTGGTGTGGATAACAAGGGTTATTTGAACCAAATCAGGGAATATGAAAAAGAGGAAATCAACGATGAAGTTGATTACTTAAAGCACAAACTGGTAAAAATGACAGATGACTTTGAGCAGGCAGTAAGCGAAGTAAAAGAAAAAGGTGATCGTGAATTTGCTGATTTCCATGCACGCCGACTGGTTGAAATGGCAGGAAATATTATTATGGGTTATTTGCTTTTAATTAACTCTAACAGCAATGATGATTATAAAAAATATGCTGAAATTTTTATTAAACGCACATTTGCCGAAAACAAAGAAAAACTGGAGTATATTTTACACTCTAATTTGAAAGATATCAATTTGTTTCAACAATAAAGAAAAAAAGAGACGGTTTACACCGTCTCTTTTTTAATACCTGAAATATCAAATTATTTTAAAATTCCTTTTGAAATTACCAAGCGTTGTACCTGATTGGTTCCTTCATAAATCTGACAAAGTTTTGCATCACGCATCATTTTTTCTACACCAAATTCGGTAGAATATCCATCGCCGCCCATTACCTGAACTGCATCAGTGGTAACTTCCATAGCAATATCCGAAGCATAATATTTAGCCATTGCCGATAATGTTCCGGGAGTTTTTAATCCCTGATCATAGTACCATGCAGCTTTCCAGGTCATTAATCGCGCCAATTCTACTTTTGTAGCCATTTCAGCCAACATAAAGCCAATAGCCTGATTTGAAGAAATTGGTTTTCCGAACTGAATACGGTTTTTAGCCCAATCTCTTGATGTTTCAAAGGCTGCACGTGCCACACCTACACTCAAAGCAGCCACACCGGTACGTGTACGGTCAAAAGTTTTCATGGCAATTAAAAATCCCTGACCTTCACTTCCAAGCATATTTTCAGCAGGTACTTCTACATCACGATAAATTATTTCATTTTGAACGGATGCTCTTTGTCCCATTTTTTGCAAATGAGGTTTAATTTCAATACCCGGTAAATCCGTAGGAACAACAAAAGCCGTTAAACTTCTTGCACCACGCTCAGGGTCGGTAAGAGCAAAAACGGTATGAATACTGGCAACCTCACCATTGGTAATAAATCTTTTATGTCCGTTCAGGATGTATTTATCACCTTTTTTTATAGCTGTTGATTTAATTCCGGCTACATCAGAGCCTGCATTTGGTTCGGTCAAACAATAAGCAGCAACTTCATGATTATCAATTATTTGTCCATAAAATCTTTTTTGTTGCTCATCGTTGGCAGCAATTAAAAGGGGTGTTAAAGCAAGGGTGTTGGCATCAATACTAATCCCTATACCGATACATCCTGCACCCAATTCTTCCGAAGCTAAAGCTCCTTGAAAGATATTGTATCCGTTTCCTCCAAATTTTTTCGGAATAGGTCCATTCATTAATCCGGCTTTGTAGGCTTCTTTAACAATTGGCCATGGAAATTCCGTTGTTCTATCGTATTCGGCAGCATTCGGAATGATGTGCTCTTGCGTAAAAGCTCTGTACTTTTCAATTATTTCCTGATCTTCTTTTGTTAATGAAAAATCAACCATAGTATTATAAATTTTTAAAGTGATTAATTAGGCTGGTGCCAATTTTATGTATAAATACATTAAAAAAACGACACAAATATTTTTGTGCCAAGATACAAAAAAATATTTGATGTGCATAGGATTTTTAAATGTTTACTGGTGTTTTTGTTAAAATATCGTTTTACACAAATATAAACGTAAAATTATTTTTCTTTAATAATATACAAACCATTACTTCCTGTTTCATTTATATTGTGCGGATATCTATACTCCAAAAAACTCACTTTACTGTCTTGCAGATATTTTTCAGGTAAAACATACCAAAATAAATAACTTTTAACAGAGCTGGAGAAGCAATGCTTTAAAGCACTTTCTTGAAAGTTTAAGACATCATTATCAATTTTGAGACGATAATATGCGATTCCTGAAAATTCCTGAGGAATTGAAGTATAGGGAAAATCTTCGGACACCATTTGCTTATGAAAATATAATTTTCTTAGTTTAAATTTAGAGGGATATGATAAGGAATATTCATCCATATTTAAATTTTCTTCAACCATCCCATTCGAAAATTCATGTTTATGATTGTCTTTTAACAAAAGCATTTTATTAAATTTGGCAGGATAGCCCTCCAAACTAATACCTTCTGAATAACTTTGATTAAATCCATCATATGAAGAACTAAAAATCAATATCCAATCTGTGTTTATTTTTAAATATATAGGATAATATTTATAATCCACATCATTTCCGTAAACAACAACATCTGCTTTTTTATAATAGTCATCAAACAAACTTTTCCATTGTTTAAAACTCATTAAAAAATCAGCATTTATAATAGTATCAAAGAATTCTTTTTTTACTTTTGTTTTTGAAAAATCATAAACACCATCTTTATCAAACAGGTAATGAGTAAACAATGGATTATCCAAATGTCCATTATCCTCAATTTGAACTACAACTAAGCCATTTTTACTAATTTTTCTGTACGGTGGTTGAGCAATAAAAAAGTATTTGTTTTTGGTATCGTATGTTATAAATGCTTTATAAGGGTTAGAAATATAT
>JALWNR010000283.1 GCA_027083715.1 Bacteroidales bacterium | reverse complement strand
TTGCCACAGTTAATATTTTACAAGAAGTAAATTTTGAATTTCAGAATAAAGCAGCTGAAATAGAAAAGGAACTCTTTACCGATAATAATGCATTTGCTTTATCATTATTTTTTAAGAAAATATGGCTTGAACCCAAACTACAGGAGACAAGTATTGACTTACTGAATAAAGTTTTAAAACAAACAAATAAACAATTTAGAATTTTAAAATCAGTTCTTGTCAGTGCTTTAACAATAAGTAATTTGCGATGTTTTGATAAGCACAAAACAGATTTTCTGATTCGCTTTTATGAAAGTGGAGAAGATATTGTCCGCCACAGGGCACTTACCGGCATTGTTTTAAGTGTATATGCCTATTCTAAGCGTTTAGAGGTGTATGATGATTTGTATCATAAATTAAGTAGCTTGGTAAAAGATACAGATTTTTTAAAATTTCTCACATTTGTCATTTTACAGTTTATCCGCAGTAAAGAAACAGAAAAAATTTCGCAAAAATTACAAGAAGAAATATTGCCCGAAGTAGTTAAGTTCAGACCTAAGATTGAAGATAAATTAAAACTTGACGATATTTTAAGTGATAGTTCACTTGAAGATAAAAATCCGGATTGGGAAAATATTTTTGAAGATGCACCGGAATTATTAGGGAAATTAGAACAGTTTTCAAAAATGCAAATTGAAGGTTCAGATGTGTTTATGAGTGCTTTTGCTTTATTAAAACATTTTGATTTTTTCAAAGAACCGGCAAACTGGTTTTTGCCTTTTTATAAGGAAAATGAAGTAATTTGGGATGCTTTTAAGTTTGAGAAAGAAAGTTTTAATAAAGAGGTATTTATAGAAGGTCTTGAAAAATCTGCATTTATGTGTAATTCAGATAAATATTCCTTTATTTTGAATATACGTTTTATGCCTGATATGCAAAAAAACATGATGCTTGAAATGTTTAATGCTGAACTTGAAGGGATGAATGAAATACTCAAAGATGATGAAATTCTTAATAAAGATGTTGTTGAACGCTATCAATTTACACAATATATACAAGATTTATATCGGTTTTATAAATTACATCCTTATAAAAATGAATTTATAGATATTTTTGATCAGGAGCTTGATTTATACAATACTAATATCTTAAAAAATATTTGGTTTGATGCGGAACTTTTTAAAAAAATTGGTAGTTTGTATTTTGAAAAGGGCTACTTCAATCATTCTATCCAAGTTTATAAATTATTACATAAAAGAGGAGTAAATGAACAAGAAATTGTTGAAAAAATAGCTTACTCATATCAAAAATCAGGAAATTACAGAAAAGCACTTGAATATTATGAAAAAGCAGAACTTTTTGATGCTCATATTAAATGGACTACCAAAAAAATAGCTCTTTGTCATCGAGAACTGGGAAATACACAAAAAGCCATCGAGTATTATTTAAAAGCAGAGCAGCAAGAACCTGAGAATCTTTATGTTCAAGCTCATCTGGGACACAGTTATTTACGGCTCAAAAAATACGAAAAAGCTTTGCAACATTATTTTAAGGTTGAATATTTTGCTCCTTCAAACACGATGATTTTACGTCCTATTGCATGGTGTTCGTTTGTGCTTGGGAAATTTGAAAATGCCGAAAAATATTATAATAAACTGCATGAAAAGAACGAAGCCGATATGTTTGATTATTTAAACATGGGGCATGTAGCATGGTGTACTAATGAGGAGAATAAAGCAGTAGAATTCTATAAAAAAGCTTTTGAAAAATCAGGGAGTGATAAACAAAAATTCAGATTGGCTTTTTATGAAGATAAACCCTATTTGATTAAACACGGTATTCCGAAACACGAGATTGCTTTGATGCTCGATTATTTGTTAATGGACCTTGAATTTTGAATTGGCAAGTCAAAATCAATGTCAATTATCCGTTTATTTTAAAATTATATTTTAATATATTCTGAAAAAATATTATTTTTGAAGAACGTTATCGAAAATTATTGTGTGATGGAGGTAAAAGGCATTGCAGTAAAACCAATTCCTAAATTTGTTCAGGAAAAATTTCCTGAACAATATCATGCATGGTTAAAAAGGTTACCGGAAGAGTCTGCAAAAATTATGGGTAATTTTATTAGTCTTTCCAAATGGTACTCTTTAAAAAATGCATTAACCATTCCTACCCGTCTAATTGGCGAAATGTTTTATGATGATATTGAACAAGGTGCTTTTGAACTTGGAGTTTACAGTTCACAGTTAGCATTAAAAGGTATCTATAAGATTTTAGTAAAAGTGAGCTCTCCTTCTTTTATTGTTAGCAGAGCCTCTGGTTTGATGGAGAGTTATTATCGTCCTGCCATAATGTCTGTTACTGAAAAATCTGACCAACATGCCGTTTTAACTATCATTGATTTTCCTGAACCGGATATTGCTGTGGATTATCGTATTTACGGTTGGATTAAGAATACTATGGAGTCTTCAAACTTTAATTTACCCAAAGTTTCTATCCGAAAGTCTATGGGGAAAGGCGATTTGGTTACTGAATTTTTTGTTACATGGGTTGATTAATGTAAAACAAGCAATAATAATGTTGTTGACAGCAATACTTCGTTGATTTATAAATTTTAGATTAAGTACACAAGTTTAATATTTCTGCGGTAATCTGAGTAATCTGCGGATGTATTTTGTTCACAGATGAACGCAAATTATCGCAGATTTTACATCTTAACCCAGATGCTTTAAGTTACTAAACCGCTTAAATATTTTGTAAGCAAGTTATGCCGATAGACTTTTAGTTTTGTATTAAAAGCTTGCAAAGTAATACAATTTTACTAAAAGCGTATCGGTATAACTGTTTTAGTATAACGAAAACAGACATTATGAACAAATTCTATTTTTTAAACTTAAAGTTTTTTTCGACAGCCTGTTCTTTCACTGCTTCAATCATAGCATCATCTAAAGCTTTATCATTATCTGTTGTCATTTCTTTTCTCTTTTTTGAAACATATTTGTCCCTTTTGGCATTCAATATTTGAATTTGCTCTTGAATAGCCTTTCGCTCTTTCAGCTTTTTGTCTAAAATGGTTTTAATTTCAGCTTTTGATTTTCCTTGTATTTCTTTCGGTAATTCGCTATCTTTTAATTCATTAACTATATCACTATCATTTTTGTATGCATCTACCAAATCCCATGATGTGTTTGAATACATTTTTGAACCTTTTGATGCTGTTCTGTTTAAAAATGTCTGTGTCCCCATCGACATTGCATTTTTATCCTGCATCTCCTGTCTTACTTTCATTTTTTTACCTGCTGACCCATAGGCAATATACGTGTCGTTTAATTGTTTGTTTAATTGAATAAGAGGGTCATCATAAGGGCTGGCAATATAAACTTCTTTTTTATCAGAGTCAATATTCATATATTTTCCTTTGCCTAAATCTGCACCGTCTTTCCAAAAAGTGTTGATCCCTTGCCGAAAATCACCGCAGAATATTGTATTAATGGTAATGTTTCTATTTACTGCCTTTTGACAACTTTTTCTGTAATCAATTTCTCCTTGATTAAAAGGTTCGTTTCCGGCAATAAAAATCATTTTAAGGTCAGTATCCGATTCGCTCCATGACAGTTGTTTTAGCGATACATCAATTACTTGTCCGCAAAACTCACTGCCTCCATTGGTCTTAAGAGCAAAAAGCTTTTCAGATATTTTATCCAAATCAGTTGTAAACATAGTTACTTGACGAATATATCCTTCGCGCATTGAGAGTCCGTCATTTCCATATTCATAAAGAGCTATTTCCAATACAGGGATTTCTCCATTTACTTCTGATTTAGCCATCTCATTCACAATTTTCCATAATTGAGATTTTGCTTGATTTATCAACCCATCCATACTGTTACTGGTATCCAGTAGCAAAGCTATTTGGATTTTGGCTTTTTGTTTTTTTAATGTAAAGGATTGTGTACCCATAGCAACTATTAATAATAGTGCCAATAATGATATTTTTAATTTCATGACTTTGATTTTTAGTGAAACAATCTGTTTAATTAACTAAAAAACCAGCTAAAAAATTGTGGCTTTTATATTAAGATGATTTAGATATAAAAATTCCATAACACACATTAAAAAAAATCGTAAATTTGTTGGAAACAATAATCTAAGGCTTATGAATAAAAGAGAATTTCTAAAAACTCTTGGTTTAAGTACACTTGGATACACAGCTATGTCTATTACGTTTGCTGTAACAAATACATTTTTACCTAAGCCTGTACGTGAAGCCATGCATTATATTCATACCGCACGTGGTATTCGTTGTCAAATTTGTCCGAATGAATGTGATATTAAGCCCGGCGAAACTGGCGATTGTCGGACACGGATAATAAAAAATAATAAACTTTATACTTCTGCATATGGAAATCCTTGTGCTGTGCATGTTGATCCTATTGAGAAAAAGCCTTTAAATCATTTTCTTCCTCAAAGTAAAGCCTTTTCAATAGCTACTGCAGGCTGTAATCTTGCCTGTTTGAATTGTCAAAACTGGACTATTTCACAAAAAGCACCTGATGAGACACAAAATTACCATTTAACGCCGGAAGATGTAGTTAAACAAGCACAAAAATATCAATGCACTTCCATAGCTTATACTTATTCAGAACCAATAGTGTATTATGAATATACATTGGATACTGCTAAAATAGCCCATGAGCATGGGCTTAGAAATGTTTTTGTTTCGGCAGGATACATTAATGAAAAGCCTCTTCATGAAATAAGTAAATATTTGGATGCTGCAAATATTGATTTAAAATCTTTTTCAGATGATATATATGCCC
>JALWNR010000282.1 GCA_027083715.1 Bacteroidales bacterium | reverse complement strand
GAATAAAAATACAAATTATTTCGTCAATTGAAAGAATTTTTGCGAAACTAAGGCTTATTTTTGTAAAAAAAGAAATATATCTTATGTCTGTTTAAGATAAAACTTTATATTTGCCCAAATTTTTAAAACCTATTAATGTAAAATTATGAAAAATATTTCGATTATACTAAATGTTGTTTTAATTATTGCGGTTACTTTATTATATATTGACCGTTTTTCGGGTAAAGATAAAGAGGAAGCAAAAGCAGTTGAAGAAAATGTAAGTGAAACTTCCGGTAAAATTGCTTACGTTAATATTGATTCTTTACTTAACGGATACGATTATTATAACGATAAACAAACTGAGTTTTTAAAAGAACAACAAAAACAAGAAGCTAAATTAAACTCAAAAGGTAAAGCCTTGGAGCGTAAAGCAATGGAGTTTCAAAATAAAGTACAAAAAGGTTTGGTTACCAGTAATCAGGCACAACAAATGCAAAACCAATTGATGCGTGAACAGCAAAATTTGATGCAATTAAAGGATCAGATTTCAATGGATATGATGAACAGGCAACAACAAACGTTGCAGGATATTTATCAAAATATTGTTAGTGCAATAAAAGAGTATAATAAAAACGGAAAATATAAAATGATTTTGGGAAATACGGGAGGGCAGAATGTGTTGGTTGCTGATTCTGCGCTGAATATTACCGATGTTATTGTTGAAAAGCTGAATGAAGAGTATCAAAAAGAACAAGCTAATACAGAAACAAAAGACGATAAATAAATTTTTCAAAAAACATGGTAAAAGAGGCTGGCGGATTGGTTCCCATAGCCTCTTTTTTGCTTTAGCTCAGTATTTTTATGCAAATTTTCAACAATTATATCGAAAAACATGTTACTTTTCATCCTTTTATCGATGAAAAACCACATAATGAACTAAAAAATATAATTGTTATCCCTTGTTATAATGAGCCGGATATTTTACAAACACTAAAATCAGTAAAAAGATGTAAAACACCCGATTCTCCGGTAGAAGTTGTTGTGGTAATAAATTCTGCTGAAAATTCAGCGCAGGAGATAATTAAACAAAACCATAGCACAAAACAAGAAATAGAGCAGTGGGCAGTAAAAGAAAATACAGATTTTCTGAAATTTCATACAATCTATATTGATAATATTCCCCGAAAAATTGCAGGAGCAGGATTTGCCCGTAAAGCTGGGATGGATGAGGCTGTAAGGCGTTTTGCCGAAATAAATAATTCCTTCGGAATTATTACCAGTTTAGATGCAGATAGTTTGGTTGCGGAAAACTACCTAATAGAAATAGAAAAATTATTCATTCAAAATCCTAAAGCTGATGCCTGCTCCATATATTTTGAACATCCGATTTCGGGCAATGAGTTTTCTCAACTTGTGTATGATAAAATAACCGAATATGAGCTGTATATGCGTTATTATGCTCTTTCACTGAAATTTACGGGTTTCCCGTATTATTATCACACAGTAGGTTCTGCATTTGCAGTAAAGGCTCAAACTTATTGCAAACAAGGCGGAATGAACAAAAAGCAAGCAGGCGAAGATTTTTACTTTTTGCATAAAATTATGCCTTTGGGCAATTACCATTATTTGAAGAGTACCACCGTTTATCCCTCGCCACGACCTTCAAACAGAGTGCCATTTGGAACAGGACCGGTTATCCGCTCAGCTGTTGAACGTCCCGAAAAGGAATTTAAAGCCTATCATTTTGAAGTTTTTTTAAACTTGCGTGATTTTTTTACTCTAATTGACCAATTTTTTAAAATCAAAGATTTTAATTATTCCGGTTTCGATTTTCATCCTTCAATCAAAAATTTTCTGGAAAAAAATAATTTTATTAAGGCTTTGGACGAAATTAATGCAAATACTTCCAATAGAATTACTTTCCGAAAACGCTTTTTTCGTTGGTTTGACGCATTTCGTATCATCAAATACATTAATTTTGCTCATGAGCATTATTACAAAAAGCTACCTGTCAGTATTGCAGCAGCAGAATATCTGAAAAACACAAATAATGTTCGCTTATACACCAAAAATATGAAACAATTATTGCTTAATTTTCGCGAAACAGAGCGAAGTACCTGCTAAAAAGGCAAGTGTACGAAAACGTACACCGAAATCCCGAAATCGCACATATAATTTTTGAACTAATTTGTACAATATTTGTAAACACTTGTTTTTTATTGTTTTATGAATATTGGTATTTAAATTGATATTATCTTTACAGAAATTTTATAAATCATTCTTAAACTAAATTATCAAAAAATGAAAAACACAATTTTACTAATCACAGTTTTATTACTTTCAGCATTTTCCGTTTCGGCACAGGACATAACATTGGATGAAGTACTTGAAAATCATTTTGAAACCATCGGTCAGGATAAACTCTCAGAAGTACAAACTTTTAAAATGACCGGAAAACAAATGATGCAAGGAATGGAATTTCCTTTTACCGTATATGTAAAACGTCCCGGAAAAATACGTGTAGAAGTTGAAATTCAGGGAAGCACTATGGTACAGGCTTATAATGGTGAAGATGGTTGGATGATTAACCCTTTTGCAGGAAGCATGGATCCACAGGATGTAAATGAAGACCAAATAAAACAGTTTAAAGAGCAATCGGATATTGATGGTAAGCTTTTTAACTGGAAAGAAAAAGGTTATGAAGTAGAATTGATAGGAAAAGAGGATATGGAAGGTACCGAAGTGTATAAAATTAAACTTACCGAAAAACCCGAAAATGAAGGTGAAGAAGGTGATGTAACCTATTATTTTATTGATGCCGACAGCTTTGTGATTTTGAAAGCAACAGCAAAAAGAACGGTTCAGGGACAGCAAATTGAGGTAGATAATTTTCAAAGCAACTATAAACAAGTGGATGGTATTGCATTTTCTTTTGCTATGGAAACAAAAATGAACGGTAATACCGTTTCGCAAATGACCATCGAAGAGGTTAAATTAGGCGAAGATATAGATGATGCTATTTTTGATCGCCCTGTAAAAAAAGAAGAAACAACTACCGAAGAAAACAAATAGTTAATTATATCAAAGTTCATAGTCGTGAGTAGAATTAGTCATCCGCCGGGGGGCGGATGACTTTTCTTATCATTTTTATTGAAAAAAGGATATTTTGTATCCCATAACCCTCTGGAATGTATCGGATGTAAGGCTGTTGTGTTTTACACTATTGTCGTATTTTATTTTCTCTCCTTTTTAACTTAAAATTTATTAAATTATGAAAACTTCAAAACTATTATCGTTTTGGTTTTTACTGGGATTTTTGTTTGTTGCCGGAACTTATACGGGCAGTGCACAAAAAAAAGTAAAAATCAATTACAACACTTTTGGTGCCATAAAAGCAAGGCAAATCGGACCTGCTACCATGAGCGGGCGCATTGCCGCATTGGATGCCGTGAATGATGATCCGCGAATTATTTATATCGGTGCAGCAGGCGGCGGAGTGTGGAAAAGCAAAAACGGAGGCACTACTTTTAAGCCGGTTTTTGATAAATACCCGCAAGCAATTGGTGCAATTTGTATTGATCAGAAAAACCCAAAAACGGTTTGGGTAGGTACAGGCGAGCCTTGGGTACGGAACAGTACCTCCGTAGGTGCCGGTGTTTTTAAAACCACCGATGGCGGTGATAACTGGAAACTTATGGGGCTGAAAGAAACCGAGCGAATAGGCAGAATTGTGGTATCTCCTGATAACAGCGAGGTGGTTTATGTGGCTGCATTGGGACATTTGTGGGGAGCTAATGAAGAGCGTGGCTTGTTTAAAACATCGGATGGAGGTAAAACATGGGAAAAAATTCTTTATGTAGATGAAAATACCGGATGCGCAGATGTGGCTGTCGATCATGAAAACCCGCAAATTATTTATGCTGCCATGTGGGAATTTCGCCGTAAGGCATATACTTTTAATTCAGGAGGTAGAGGAAGTGGTTTGTATAAATCAACCGATGGTGGTAAAAGCTGGAAAAAACTGAGCAAAGATTTGCCCAAAGGAGAGTTAGGACGGATTGCTATTGCTGTTTCACCCCTTGACCCAAGTATTGTTTATGCTTTAATCGAATCGAAAAAGACAGCTTTTTACCGTTCAAAAGATAAAGGCGAAAGCTGGGAAAATATGAATGAAACACAGGCTATTGCCGGAAGACCTTTTTATTTTGCCAACATTTTTGCCGACCCTGTGGATACCAACCGAATTTACAAAGCAGGTTTTAATTTGTTGATGAGCAAAAACGGAGGTAAAAATTTCAGTTCTCCCTCAGTGGAAGGTGGCAGATACCACAGCGATGTACATACTATGTATGTAAGCCCCAAGGGTAATCACTTAATTTACATAGGCACCGATGGAGGATTGTATATATCTAAGGATAAAGGAAATACGTGGAGTATGGCACGTAACCTGCCTGTTTCACAATTTTACCATGTAAGTGCCGATATGCAACACCCTTACAATGTTTACGGCGGCTTGCAGGATAACGGTACATGGTTTGGTCCCTCAAAAAGCCCGGGCGGAATTAACAACAGCGACTGGAAAAGCGTTGGTTTTGGCGATGGCTTTTGCGCCTATGCCGATCCCAAAGACGATAATATTGTTTACTGGCAATATCAGGGAGGCGAAATTGCAAAAGCATATTTAAAAACCAATGAATTTAAATCTATAAAGCCATATAAAACCAAGGATATTGAAGATTTACGTTTTGGATGGAATACTCCGGTGGTATTTAGCCGCAACGGAAACCGTATGTATGTGGGTGCACAGTATTTATTTGTTAGTGAAAATCAAG
>JALWNR010000281.1 GCA_027083715.1 Bacteroidales bacterium | reverse complement strand
TGCCATTTGAACAACTCACAAAAGAGAGTGATAACAGTCCGAAAATACCTATAAAAAATATTTTATTCATACGGTTTATCTAGTTATTGGTGTATTAGTTAATTGGTATATTGATTAAAATAAGCTTTTTAAATTGCGATGCATTACACACTTATTCTTTTTGAAAATCCATTACTTGCATCGCTTTTGTTTTTGCTCTTTTATTCCCCGCATTCCGCTGCGCTTCATACGGGGCTACCATATTTTGCTCCTACGGAGCAATTACCAATTTTCAATTATCTAATCTCCATATATTGAAAAATATTCAAAAGTCTTACAGGCGTTTTGAAGTTTCATAACATCCGACGATATCTAACTTCTAGCATCCAACATCGCTCATCAAATTACATCACTTTTATTAAAATGCCTGTTGCCAAAATATGCAAATAAATATCCGAAAAGAAACGGATAAATTATTGAAAAAGCAATAAACAAAGGTCTTGAAACAGTGTCTAAAATATAGTATGATGCAGGTCCCATAACTGTAAGTGCCGGATCAAAAAGCGACAAAGCACCTGTTCGGAATACCTGCAAAGGGTTTAACATTCCTACACTAATTACAATTCCCGGTTCGAGACGCATTTTCAGCATCACACCCATTAAAATCAAATCAAGAAAAGCAACCAAAAACAGCCAGATAATAAAAGCAGTGCCAATAGCCAGCTCCTGAGTACGTGCTTTAGCAGATATGTACATGCCTAAACCCAAAAAACAAAAAACCATGGCAGCCAGCAAGCCACTGTATAGTGCAAATAAATCCCAGGGAACATCAATTCGGGTAATTGTTGCCCATACAGTTGCTCCAAATAAAGCAATAAATACAGGAACGTAAATTACCACAAATCTGCCAATAAATTTACCCCAGAAATATCCGTTAAAAGTTAAGGGCAAGGAAAGAATGTATTCCATAACATTGGTTTCTTTATCACCAACAAGCGATCGTACAGTTGAAATCAGTACGTAGATTGGTAAAATTACCATACTCACTTGCATAAAAGTAACCATCAACCTACCTAGCCCTATGAAACCAATTATTTGTGATTCGGTTATTCCCAGTGCAAACATTATTGCCACAAAACCTCCAAAAAGCAGGCTGTATGCCCAAAAAGATTTGGAACGCAGGTTTTGTTTAATATCCAAAACGGCAATTTGTATTAAGCTGTTATCCATGTTGAAATTTGTATATTAGTGTATTGGTATATTGGATATAATATCTAATCTCCTATCCGCCAATGGGCAGACAAGTTTTCTAGTTATCCGTACTGTCCGGCAGCATCATATCGGTACTGTCTTTTGACATGTGCAGCATTTTTTTCTGTTTAATAAACTCTTCGCGCATGGTTAATCCTTGATTAATCCGATCAATGAGTTCATTAAAAGTATAAGTACTGTCTCTTTTTTCTTTTAACGCACCGTATCCGTACCCCATAGGAGTTCGGTCGCCAAACCGGTAAAAAGCTTTTTTTGCATCAATCCATTCTCCGGTTTCACAATCGCCTACCCAAATCTGAGTTTTGCCATCAGCCTTCCACTTTTTCCAATCGTCTTTTTTCATATACTCTTCCAAACAGCCGATATCATCAAACCAAACTACTTCGTTATGGCTGTTAATTGCTTGAACAGAATATTTTTGATCGGCAAGTCCCATAAGGCAGTTTACGCAAATATCCCTGTCGAAATTTATTTCGCGCGGGCTGTAATCTGCTTTAGGAGCACATGAAAAAATAAAAAGAAGAAATATAAATACTGTGTTTTTCATTTTAATCTTTTTTAATCGTTTCAATTTTGTTAATAGAATCAGTAAATTTATTAAGAATATTCGACAATTTTACAATATCACTATTCTTAATATTAGCATGCCAGTGTAATGGGTTTGAGTTTTGCTCAAAATTCCATGTTTTCAATAAATTCTCCAATTCTTCATTGGCCTCACTAAGTTCAATGCTGAAATTGAAACTGTAATTTTTTTCAGACGAAGGAGTCATTTTTTTATCAATCACAATGCTTCCTAAATCCATTTCAATTAATCTATTAACTAAAGTCGATATTTCGTTTAATCGATGGCTGCTTAAAATCATTAAGCCGTCTTTTCTAAAATTATCCAAATAATCAAATAGTACTTCTCTTGCTTTTGGGTCCAGATTTGCCGAAGGTTCATCTAAAAGTAAAATTTTCGGATTTTTACCAATGGCAAAAGATACCAAAAGCTTTTGTTTCATTCCTCCTGATAATTTAAAAAAAGGTTTTGAATAATTATCTTTAACCGATAATCCCAAATTCTCACAAATTTCAATAAATTTACTATTGGGTGTATTGCTTAATTTTCCGTAAAAATCCATTAGTTCGCCCACCGTCATTTTTAAAGGTGGTGGAATTTGTGGTACAAAACCAATTTTTTTCAGGATTTCAACTCTTTCTTTTCGAGGATTTTTACCTAATACTTCAATATTGCCTTCATAAACATAATGTCCCAGAATGCAGCGTATTAAACTGGTTTTTCCTGCTCCGTTCTGTCCTATAAGTGCTACGCGTTCATTTTCATTAAAGCGTATCGAAAGGTCTTTTACTACTTCCAGTTTTTTGAACCGTTTGGTTAAGTGCTCTGTTACTATTAATGCTTTATTATCCATCAACTTCTTTTCCTGCATTTTTTAAAATTTATCGAAACCTTTCACTACATATTTTAATGCTTCTCCGGCACAGGTGTCAATACATAATCCACAGTTGGTACAATCCGAACCGGTATAATGAACCTGTTGTGTCGCTTTTCCTCGCTGAACAAACCACAGTTCATGCGGAACCAAACAAACCGTCTGACAATCACGGCAATATCCGCACTTATCCAGTTCAAAACGAATGGTTAGTGGAGATAATTTGCCAATCATTGTGTATGTTGTTCCAATCGGACAAACATATCTGCACCAAAAACGCTTACTGTACACAATTTCAAATAACAATAATGCTAGTACCCATAATAGGATTAGTCCGGGTCCGTATATAATTGCTCTTGAAATTATTCCAACCGGGTTTAAATCTTCAAAAACCAAATTAGTGGTAAAAAAGGCTAATAACAAAAAACTTATCCAAAATACATATCGTAATCCGATGTTGAATTTGTGTTCTTTGATTTTTTTCTTTTTCACCAAATAGTTGTGCAGTTTTTCAGTTATTTCAGCAAGAAAATGATAAGGACAAAGCCACGAACAAAAGGTTCTGCCACCCAACAAAAAATAAAAAACTACGATGGTAGTAATACCTATAAAAAAGTTAGTAGTTAAATGAACTATATGCCCTGTTTTTGCCGAAATAAAAAGTTCCTGTAAAGAATTAAAAGGATCCATAAGGTAAAAACCAAACAAACGAGAGCCACTTAAAGAACCTTCCAAAAAAGATAAGTCCAGCCAAAATGAAAATACAAATAGTAAATTCATAAATATTAGTACAGACCATCTTATATAGCGCCATTTATTTCTATGAGGCTGCGAATCGCACCATTTTTTATAATCTATGCCTAATTTAACATGCGGCATTTCTTCCATTGGTTTTGGAGGTAAAGGCGTTTTATCCTTTCCACTCTTAATCAGATCAAACATATCTTAATCCTTTTTAGGTTCAATAGTTATACTCGTTGGTTCTGTAGGACAAACCATAACACAAACACCACAACCTGTACATCCGTCAAGAACTTTTGGCTTAAATGTAACTTTCCCTTCTGATTCTGTTTTATCCATTATTATAGCAATTTCTCCAATTGGACACTCGGTAACACACAAATCACAAATCTCTCTGTCAAATTCTTTTGTCGCCAAAGGCGAAGCTTTTGCTTCTTTACCATTGGGTGACCTGTAAATACCTTTAAAATCTTTGCCTCTTGGTGTTCCTTTAAAACCTTTACCGTTCGTTGCCAGACAAGTTTTTTCATGAACAATTGCCGTTCCCATTTTAACAGCTTCTTTCATTGCTTTTATTTGCGATTTAAAAGGATTATATCCAGGATTTTTGTAATCATGTGTTTTATCGTATTCTTCAACTGCCTTTTCACCCTCTTCCTTAAATTGAACAAAATTTAATGCAGCGGTCGGGCATGTTTCAACACATTGTAATGAATCGCAAGAAAAATCACAGGCTTGATTTCTTACATTAATGTATGGAGTTCCGTACGATAGAACTTGATTAATTCCAGCCAACTTAATTGCTTGTACCGGACAAATCTGTACGCATAAGCCACACTTTATACAGGCATAGATGAAATCATCTTCCAGAATAGCACCCGGAGGACGCAAAATTTTCTGAAAATCAGCCTTGTCATCATATTTTTGCACATATTTTACGCCAATTCCTATTGCTGCAACGGAACCTACAGCTATAGCACTCGCTTTAATGAACTGTCGGCGGCTAATGTCCTTTTTTTGATTTTCCATTTTATTTTGGATTGGTATTTCTGCGAATATAAATGTCTAGTTCCCTACTAAAGTAAGGTAAACGCGCCCCGAAAAGAGTTTATTTAAAAACAATTTCAGGATTTAGATAATTTTTTTGGGTGGTGGACTGTTAGGTTGTTCTATATGATTCACCAAAATTGCCTTATATTCCATAAACTCGAACTTTTTTATCAAAAAAGTTCGAATATCTATTTTAGTACATAATGGAGTAAATTCAAGATTATTTACAATAATAATTTGTGGGATTTTTGTTTCTTGTTTTTCATTGTTGCGTTTTGTAATCGCTTTTAAATAACATACATCACCTGTATTTACATTTGATGAAAAAAGTATATCTTT
>JALWNR010000280.1 GCA_027083715.1 Bacteroidales bacterium | reverse complement strand
GTCCACTTATACTCTTTGTAATCATCAGCTTGAACAGTATATTCGGTAAATTTTTTAATTTTTTCTATTGACAATTTACCAATCAAACAAGAATCAATAATTTCATGTTCAAAGGCTATTGCTTTTTCATATCCTTCAGTATCTGTTCCAAAACGCGCAAAATTTTTTCCGCCCCACTCTTCATCGCCATAATGAACAGCATCTGTGCTAATTAAAATCGCAAAATCATCACCCCACTGCCAATTATTTTGCCGGGCGATACTAAAAATGTTTTTAGCAAGAACTTGTGCTGTTTCTTGCATTTTGTCAAAATTCATATAAGGAACCAAAACCGGAACAATTTCAAATTTATTTCCAAAATACTGCAACATGGGCAAAAACGGCTCAATCGAATGCTCTATACTTTGCATTGAATCATTTACGGTAAACATTTTTTTATCTAAAGTCCTGATTATTTGATCACGAACTGACGATACTCTAACTTTCCCGTAAGGAGCCTTCCAATAACTAAAACTACCAAAAACAATTTTATCTTGCAGGTTTAACAAACCTGCTTTATGGGCTACGCCAATCAAAAAAATAGTTTTTGCTTTTACACCCGATAATGTTTTTGGGAAAAGCTCTTGAACATAGGCATAATCATCATGTGGTACAATGGCTGATTTCCATATATGTGCAGCTTTATCATCATCTGTAAATAAATTTTGTTTGTTAAGCCTTTCCATAAAAGCTTTAACTTGCTCTTTTCGAGTAGGAAAACCTACCGAATCAACCGGGTTTCGTTCTGAAATCATATTTTTTTTGTTTGAATTACAAGAAAAAATCAATAGAATAATAATTGAGGCTATTGATTTATACATGAATTTTCAAATTGAAGTTTGAATCAAAATTAAGAATTTATATCAAAAAATGTAATAATTTTGGCTTAAATTCGGTTATAGAATTGCTTATCAATTAAAAAGGTAAATACTATGAAATGGATATTTTTAATTATCATAATATCAATGAGTGTACAGTTTCAAGCTCAAAACTTAGAAACTTTTTACTGGAAAAACAAAAAGAAAAAGGCTGAAGGTAAAATGACTACCACCGGTAAAGAAACCGGACTATGGAAATACTGGGACGAAAATGAAGTTTTGCTCCAAACGGCTGAATATAATTTTGGCATTTTAGATGGCTTGGTAACTTATTTTTATCCTGACGGGCAAAAGAAAAATCAAGGAAATTTTAAAATGGGTAAGCGTTCAGGTAAATACATCGAATGGTTTCCTTCGGGAAAAGTTCGTTTAACCGGCTATTTTAAAAATGATGCACGAGACAGCACATGGACCTATTGGTACAATAACGGAAAAATTGAACGTATTGAATATTATCTTTCGGATGATAATTATAAATTATTAGATGCATTCACCGCTTCGGGAGATACTTTGGTTTTTGAGGAGGAAGGATTTTACAAAGAATATTATCCAAACGATACTTTAAAAAAACAGGGAGCGTACCATTTAGGATTCAAAGATGGTTTTTGGCAAGAATGGTATGATAACGGAAAAATTAAACAACAAGGAACTTACCAAAACGGTAAAAAAACCGGAATGTGGAAAAAATGGTATAAAAACGGTAAAAAATGGAGTAATCTGAATTACGAAAGCGGTTTAAACCAAGTTTGGTTTGAAAACGGGCAGTTGCAAATGCAAGGATATTTAAAAAATGGGAAAAAAGACGGAGAATGGACTTATTGGTGGGAAACCGGCGAGAAAAAATTTAACGGAAAATTTGTTGATGGAATTAAGGAAGGCAGTCATAAATTTTGGTTTAAAAATGGGCAGTTAGACACTGAGGTCAATTTTAAAAACGGAAAAAAAGAAGGAAAAGCCGTTTGGTATCATGAAGATGGAAAATTAGACATAGAAGGTAATTTTGAAAATGATTTACAGGAAGGTATTTGGACTTATTGGCGAACCGATGGTAAAAAAGGAAACGAAGGAACATATCATCTTGGAAAAATGAATGGTAAATGGACATACTGGTACGGAAACGGACAAGTTTGGAAAGAAGGTAATTTTAAAGACAATTTAAAAACCGGACACTGGGTTGTGTATTACGAGAATGGTTTAAAATATTACGAAGGTGATTTTGTAAACGGCGAAGAAGAAGGTCCTTGGTTTTCATGGTACGAAAGCGGTAAAAAACAAATGGCTGGTACATTTCATAAACGCATGATGACTGGGAAATGGGTGGCGTGGTTTGAAAACGGACAAAAAAAATACGAAATTTATTACAAGGATAATATTAAAGACGGTGTTGCACGTTACTGGACAGAAAGAGGAATTCCACGCTTGGTTGAAGGATTTAAAAATGGTGTACACAATGGTCCCTACATCACTTATTTTGCCGATGGACATGAAAGTGTAAAAGGAAACTATATAAATGGCGAACGTAACGGATTGTGGGAATATTTTTTAGAAGGTGGAGCAAAAATTCGTGAAGAAAGATACAACATGGGTAAAAAGGAAGGAAAATGGTTGGTTTGGTATGATAACAGAAAACTACAAAAAGAAATTAATTATAAGAATGGGGTTCGCGATGGTCGTTTTGCCGAATTTGACCGATATGGAAAATTGGTTTACGAAGCTCAGTTTAAAAATGGTAAGTTGATTAAAGTAATTAAAAGACCGGATATACGTAAATAAATTTAATCAACAAAAGATGGTTTTTTATCAAATCAAATAAACAAACTATTTAAATAATTAGTATTTTTATACATCTGTATAAATCTAATTTTGTTGTTTTTTTAACTAAAACTTTACGATAATGAAAAAACTTTATTTTATTTTTATTGCATTGATAATCGTAGGACTATCGTCATGCAGTAGTGGAAAAACCGATGAAGAAAAAGCTCAGGATATGGCAGAAGGCATCTTGAAACAAATGACCGGTAAAGATGTAGATATAAAAACAGAAAAGAACGAAGATGGAGAAACGGTAAATATGACCATTAAAACCGATGATGGAGAACTTAGCATCAATGGCAATGAGTCAAAACTTCCCGATGATTTTCCCGACATCTATATCGCAAAAGGAGAAAAATCAAACATATCCGTAATGGCATCCGGTGAAAGCAAAGTAGTTACCTTTAAAATTATTTCTGATAAAGCTCCTGAGGACGTTAAAGAGGAGATTAAAAGCAATATGGAAAGCTGGACAAACTCTATGGATATGAGTACAGCAGATGGAAGTATGCTAAGTTTTGATAAAGAAGGGGTAGCAAGTGTAACCATAACTATTGGCAAATCAGATGATAAATCGGAAATTGCTTATATGGTAAATTATAAAACAGAATAGTTAATAGTTTTTATAAAACCTTAAATCCGCAGGTATGTTTGTAGCGAACTGCAAAGCACTCACAGCTTGTCCCGTTTTTTCGGGAAATACATTAAAATTAATAAATGAGTAAAAGTTAAAGAGTGTGTCAATATTGGCAAAGCGCAGAAAAAAGCAACGCAAGCGCAACATTAGTCACGGAGAGTAGTTTTTTTCGAGTACTGCCAATAATATGTGTAAAGTCGATTTTAAAAATCGACTTTTTTTATGCCTAATTCTAAATAATAAAATAGATGCAAACTTTTACTTTATTATAGGTATATCGTATTCATCGATGCTAAAAACAACTCCTTTAAATCGTGCATTTCTAAATAGTTCGGTAATGTTTCTATTAAATCTGCGTTAATTCCTAGTAACCTAAGTTCAATATAAGAAAATAAATCAAATTTAGATTATTATACTCACTTAAATTTTGAAAAACATGAAAAAAGTTTACCTTTTGTTACTGCTGTTTATTATTTCAAGCCTTAGTATTTCGGCGCAAAAACAGAAAAAAACATATGATTACAAAGTATTTGCTGAAAAATTTACAAAATTCACTCGAGGCGATTTTATCTCACTTATGGGATATGACAAAGAAATGAATTACATCAGTGATAAAACAGGAAAAAGTTTTGAAGAACTTACAAAGCAAAGGCAAAAAAATTATCAGGATATTAAAGAAGAGGTTTCCAAAACCAAAGCAAAAGGTATGTTGATGAACTATAAAGATGCTGAGCTTATTGTAAAACAAGAAATTCCTGTAAAAATTGCAGATATTAAAATATTAGTAAACTCAGGTAGCGAAGATTATAGTTTTATTTTAAAAAATTGTACTCAAACAAATACAACCTGGATACTTGGTGATGGTGCACTTGCCCAAGGTGCTGTGTTTGAAACAAAAGAAGCAAGTGAAACAAGCCTGCCGAAAGGAGAATTTTATACAGCTTCATTTAAATTTGATGAAAATTTGATAGGAAAACCGATGAAAGGTTATTATATAACAGATAAAAATGAAAAAATTAATGCTGTTATTCTTAATGATGATCCCAATAAATTAGCAGACAATAATGTAAATATTTATATTTATAAATCAGCCTTTGATGATTCAAATTATACTGAAAATGACAACAATTTTATTCGTCAAATTCCTAAAAATCAACTTAAAGCTTTTTTTGTAGGAAATAATCTTTATATAAAAGCATCAGATGGTTGGTTTATTTTATTAAACGAAGCTCCAATCGGGAAAATTGGGTCAATCGTAAAAACATCCATATATACAACGCCCGACCAAATAGAAAAAAGTGATTTAATAGGAAAACCTGTAAGGGGCTGGTATGTTGATAATTCAGGCAATAAAATTAATGCAGTTATTAAATATCAGGATGCAAAACAATTGCAAAATATGAATTCTACATTCCTGTTATACAATATTGCCTATAATGAAAAAGGCTTTACCGAAGATGAAAGTAATAATTTTAAAGAA
>JALWNR010000279.1 GCA_027083715.1 Bacteroidales bacterium | reverse complement strand
CTATTTATACCAAATCCTGATGTAAGAAAATTTAAAGTGAAACATTATTGTATTAAAATTGATTGCTGAAAGCGTTTATTCCCATTTTCGATGACCAACTTATATACTCCTTTTTTTGCTTTATCTATTTGAATAGGTAATTCATAATTTTTTGAGATATTATCCAGTTGTTTGGAAAATATTATTTTACCTTGAATATTATACACTTTTACCAGAATATTTCCAAAAATTTTATTTCCGAACCTAATGGTAAAACTGCCTGAATTAGGATTTGGATATATGGTCATATCACTAAAATTTTTTTCTGTATTTTGTTCTGTAAAAATTGCCGTTGCTGTGCCCACCAAGTTATTTACCGGCTTATTTGTAAAATCAGACAGTAAAATATTATTATCAGATTCAACGCTGCCTTTTGTGTATGAAATGCTAACTGTTTTGCCTGCTGATATATTTGATGGTAATCGAAGCACAATTGTTTGAGCATCGCCATCTTTTAAATATGCTGAATCGGGTTGAATATCTGTTCCGCTATTTACTACAAATTCACTATGCGTTCCTGTCGGACTTTTCATTGCTAAGTTAAATTTAACTTCAATTAAGTTACCTTCGCTATTTGTAGCAGCTTTTTCAAATATTAGCCCATTAGATGAAACAGCTTCTAAATATGTTTCCCATAAACCACGTCCATAAGTTGCAGCACGTAGTTTGCTTTTTGAAAAATCAATATTATCATAATATATTTCCAATTCTCCGATTTTTACATTGGGTAAACCGGCATTGAATGCAACCCAATCAGCATTTCCTTTTTTAAAATAGACACCTAATTCAGTTCCCGCATATAAATGTATTTCGCTATCACTTTGCTTGTTTTGTACTATGGAATAAACTGGTAGTTCAGGGAGCCCTGCCGAAATATTTGTCCAATTTGTTCCGGCATCAGATGATTCATAAACCTTATATTGATTATATCCGCTAAAAACAACCCACAACGTATTGGGATCATCAAACTTCACGGCAATATTTTTTATCGAAGCATTAGCAACCGGTAAATCTCCGGTAATATTTAACCATGAATTACCACCATCAATCGTTTTCCAAATATTATAATAATCAGCAACATATAAGACTTTATTGTTTGAAGAAGCAATTGCCATTGAGCGTAAATTATTAGAAGAATTCATTGTGGAAATTTTTTCAAAACTATCTCCTTTATCCATAGTTTTCCAAACATCTGCATAGCCTACATACAAAGTATTATGATTATCAGGATCAATAATATAAGGAGTAACCCAGGCACCTTCTAAAGTACCATCTCCTATGTTTTGGCTAATGTCAATTCTTGTAGTCCATGCATTTGTTGTTCGGTCTATTTGTCCATTTGTATAAGTGGCATATTGTGTATTATAATCTGTATAATCAATAATACATTCCATACCGTCTCCGCCTTTAACATCATACCAGTTATTATCAGTATGTAATAATTTACTTCCGTTATCTTGCAATCCTGTAATTACAGCATTAGCCTCTGTTTGAGAAACTCCAAGTTTATACATCTGGCTGATTACCATACCATTGGTTTTATCTATCCAGGATGTTCCATCATTGTTGGATATATATACACCCCCGTCATTGGTTTCAAACAAATCACCATTAGCTCTGTATTTTAACATATGTTTGTCGGCGTGAACATCTTGAACACCATCGCCCCACCAATGATTAACAATATCCCAATTAATACCGCCATCAGTTGAACGCCAGGTATTAATGCCTCCTACTAAAATAACATTTGCATTATTTGAAGAAGAAGCCATTGCCAAGTCATACCAGCCCTGTCCTCCGGTACTAGTGCCATCAGCTTCATATCCTAAAATATTTA
The DNA here is from genome assembly GCA_027083715.1 of Bacteroidales bacterium. Lineage (GTDB taxonomy): Bacteria > Bacteroidota > Bacteroidia > Bacteroidales > NBLH01 > NBLH01. The sequence goes on along the minus strand of JALWNR010000279.1, from coordinate 2,986 downwards.
AAGTATCTCCCAAAACTTTTGTGTAGTTTATTCCTGAATTACTTGATTTATAAACTCCAAATAATCCGGCATCGCTATTAGCAGCAACTGCATATACGATAGTATCATTTGCATCACTAACTGCCAGTTCAATTCTTCCTGCATCAACCTCGTTTAAAGCCTCAGTCCAATTCACTCCTTCATCAGTTGAAACATATATTGTCCCGCTTTTTGTTGATCCATATAAAGAAGTAAAATCTCCTGGCTTGAATTCCATATCAATAAAATTAAGACTATTTATTTTTGTCCAGTTAGTTCCTGCATCCGAACTTTTATATACACCTGCTGTTGTGGCAGCAATTAGTTTTGTATTATCTCCCGGATCCATTAATAGTCTATTAACCATCTCGTAATCAGCAAGAGCAAAGCTTAAGCCGGTAGAATTCCATGTAGTACCTCCATCAGTAGATTTTAGAATACCGATACTTTTATTGTCCCATCCGTCTTTATCGCCGGTTGCTATATATATGGTATTAGAAGTGGCATAATCAGAAGGAATAACAATATCCGAAATTCCTAAAACTGCATTATCATCTGTTAGGCAAATCCAAGTGTTACCATTATCAGTAGTTTTCCAAAGACCACCGGCAGGAGCACCTACCCAATAAATATTATTATCTGCAGGGTGAAAAGCAATGCAATTAATTCTCCCGATACCTGCATAACCACCATCAGAACTATTGGTTCCTAATAATACCCAATTAGCGGCAGTTGTGTTTTTAAATTGTCTATGATTTTTTATGTATTCATCATAAATAAATTGAGCACTTTTGGTAGGTAATTTTCCGGTTTGTTTATCAATTTGTCCTTCCATGTTCCACTCCCAGCGTTTAAACTGTTTCCAGCCTGCAGCTTTTATTTTTTTACCGTTTTCATAATAATAGCCTCTTTTTACATTAAAGGGTTTCCAGTAATCATAAAATGCTTTTTGATAATCGTAAAAGCTCAGTTCTTTTGAAGATTTATTTTTTGACAGATTATTCAGCCATACTTGTGCATACGATGTATATACCGCAAACAAGAAAACAATTAGTAGTATAAGTTTTTTCATAAAGATAATTTTTGGATAAAAATAATAAATAATAATTCAAAGAATTACTTCTTTTTATATTTTACGTAGAATTAATAAACTTGTTTCTTTAATAATTGAAAAATCTAATTTTTAAATTTACCTTTGAAATTTATAACAGTTTAATTTACAAACCTATAAATAATATATAAAATGAATAAAATCAGTAGTTTGAAACCGGAATTAGTTTGGAAATATTTTGACGAAATCACAAAAATTCCACGTCCTTCAAAAAAAGAAGAGAAAATAATTGAATATCTTTTAAATTTTGCCAAAGAGCATAATCTCCAAGCGGAAAAAGATAAAGCAGGAAATGTGGTGATTAGAAAACAGGCAACAAAAGGTATGGAAAATGCAACACCGGTTATTTTGCAAAGCCACAGCGATATGGTTTGTGAAAAAAATAGTGATGTTGATTTTAATTTCGATACTGATCCGATACAAACCTATATTGATGGAGATTGGGTTAAAGCACGTGGTACAACACTTGGAGGAGATGACGGAGTGGGTATTGCTGCCGCCCTTGCTGTTTTAGCTTCGGATAATTTAAAACATCCTGATTTAGAATGTCTTTTTACTTCGGATGAAGAAACCGGTATGACCGGAGCATTTGGTTTGCAGCCCGGTTTTTTGAAAGGAAAAATTTTAATCAATCTGGACTCAGAGGATGAAGGCGAACTATACATTGGATGTGCAGGAGGAATGGATACCAATATTGAAATGAGTTATGAAAAAGAAGAAGTTCCGGAATCTTGGTATTCGTGTAAAATTACAGTAAGTGGTTTAAAAGGAGGACATTCGGGAGATGATATTGAAAAAGGCTTAGGAAATGCTAATAAAATTTTAAACCGATTTTTGTGGAGATTGTCTGAAAAATTAGAATTTAAACTTTCGGAATTTAATGGCGGAAACCTTAGAAATGCTATTGCACGTGAAGCTTATGCAATAATAGCTGTAAAACAACATGATAAAGAACAAATTCGTTTAAACTTGAATATTTTCACCAACGAAATTCAGAATGAATATGTACAAACAGAACCCAATTTAAAATTGGATATGACTACCGTTGAAACTCCTAAATCGGCAATCGATATTGAAACCCAAAATAAATTGATTAGAGCTCTTTATGCTTGTCCGCATGGAGTGATCGCTATGAGTCAAACGATTGAAAATTTGGTAGAAACATCTACAAATTTGGCATCAGTAAAATTTAAAGAAAATAAAATAATTATTGGTACTAGTCAAAGAAGCTCTGTAGATACTGCTCTGACCGACGTAGCTGCAATGGTACGTTCTGTTTTTGAACTTGCCGATGCAAAAGTAACGCATTCAGATGGTTACCCCGGGTGGACACCAAAACTGGATTCTGAAATCCTAAAAGCAACAAAAGCCTCATACAAACGTTTATTCGACAAAGAACCCGAAGTTCTTGCTATTCATGCAGGCTTAGAATGTGGTTTATTTTTAACAAAATATCCATATTTGGATATGATTTCATTCGGACCCACTATTAAAGGGGCACATTCACCGGATGAACGTATGCATATTCCAAGTGTTCAAAAGTTTTGGGATTTATTGGTAGATGTTTTGGAGAATATCAAATAAAGGAAAAAAATACTTAGACAAAGTTATACCAGATTTTGTCTAAGTTAATAAAATTATAATGCTTTTATGTATCGGTTTATCTTAATATCATTTTTATTCTTTACAAATTTTTTTGTATTTGCTCAAACAAGTTTTTTGCAGAAACAAAAACAATACAGCCGTGTAAGAACTGCCATTAAAGAAAAAGATTCGTTGATAAAAGCAAATCTTAAAATCTATAATATTAAGGCAAATGAGTTAAATATACTGATTATTGTTTTTAAAGACGAAGAT
>JALWNR010000278.1:465-4867 GCA_027083715.1 Bacteroidales bacterium | reverse complement strand
AAATATCCGTTTTTGATGATTAATTACCTATTTTAAATTTTTTCTTCAACAATTTTTAAAATATCTTTTTCCAGATTAATTGCATTAAATTGTATCCTATCACCTTCGGTAAGGACTTTTTCAACAAATTTTTTGTCGTCCAGTCCGGATGCATTGATTTTTACATTCAAAAAGGCACCAATTACTGCCGAACGGGCTGCTAAGGCACCTACACCTGCATCAGTAACCGAATTCGGATTACCGGTTTCTGCCATTGCTTTAATTACTTCCATAGATTCGTAAGCAAGCTTCATTACTGTAAATGGCACTTCAATAGCATATTTTGTGGCTTCCTGAATGGCTTGTTTGCGGAGTGCTTTTTCTTCATCTGTTGATTTTGGCAAGCCAAAGGCATCCATGATTTTGTTAAAAGCATTGGTGTCTTCATCAACCAGCTGGAGTAATTTTGTTTTGTAATACTGTGCTTTTTCTGCCCAATCGGAAAATTCTTCCCAGCGATTGTCCCAACCACGTTTATGGGATGACAGGTTAGCAACCATTCCTGCTAAGGAAACTCCCAGTGTACCCATATAGGCAGCTATAGAGCCTCCTCCCGGAGCAGGTGATTCGGATGCTGTTTCATCGGCAAATGATTTTAGGCTTAAATTGATTAATGCATCTTTTTTATCTGTTTCCAGCAAATATTCAATAATTCGTTCTTTAGGGTTAAATGGTTTTAATTCATCTAAACCTAGCGATTTTATGGCAATTTTGATTATTTCTTCTTCCGAAATACCGGTTGAACGTTGCTGCTTGCGCAAGTAGTGTTTTCCTGCATCAAGGATTGCCTGCAAAGGTACTAAGCCTACCAGTTCAGAGCCTGTTACTCTAATTCCGCGCAATCGTGCTTTTTCAGATACTTCATCAAATGCCTGGTGGATGGATGTAACGGTAATATCTGTAAGGTTCATCGAAATTTGTGCAATGCCATATTCTTCAATATACCAGCCTATTGCTTTGGTTTTTTTCAATGTTCCCGGAATACGCACCGGATTACCGTTTTCATCTTTAACAATTTTTCCCGTAATAGGATTTCCTTCACGCTTTACCCGACCGGCTTCGCGCACATCAAATGCTATAGCATTTGCACGACGAGTGGACGTAGTATTCAGGTTGATATTGTATGCAACAAGAAAATTACGTGCACTAATGGCAGTTGCACCTGCTTGGGCATTGAATTTAACCGGTCCGAAATCAGGTTTCCATGCAGGATTTGCCAGTTTTTCTTTTAAGCCTTCATATTCGCCTGAACGAACATTTGCCAGATTCCTGCGTTTTTCTTCGCGAGCGGCAAATTCATAACAATACACCGGAATTTCCAGTTCTTCTCCTACTCTTTTCGCCAATTTATGTGCATATTTAACCGTCTCTTCCATACTGATGTTTGAAATCGGCACCAAGGGGCAAACATCAGTAGCACCAAAACGCGGATGTTCACCGTGATGTTTGCTCATATCTATTAACTCAGCCGCTTTTTTAATTGCTAAATATGCTGCTTCAATTACTTCATCAGGTGTACCCACAAAAGTTACGACCGTACGGTTTGTCGCTTTGCCTGGGTCAACATCCAAAAGGCGAACTCCTTCAACACTTTCTATCTGATCAGTGATTTGCTTTATAATATTCATATCGCTCCCCTCACTGAAATTGGGAACACATTCTATTAATTGTTTCATAAATTACATTATTAAATTGTTATATTGTTAAATTGTAATATTGTTGTATTGTTAAATTATTAAAACTTGTCCAACTTCCAGAGGATTGTTGCATTGTTAGCTTAGTTTAATAATTTATTAGAATTTTAATTTTTCATTAGTGAACTTTATTAATGAATTAATTTCTTTGGGTAATTTTTCCAGTTCAGTAAAGATATATTCGTATTGTTCAGTAGTTAAGAGCTTTCTCATTTTTGACTTTTCATTCCAATCAAAACATTCTTTTAAAGAGCTAAAACTATACCTGTAAAATTTAATTTTGTCTTTTTTGCCAAACCTTCCAAAACCTTCAGCAATATTTGCTGAGATACTGTCTACTGCCCTGACAAATTGTTTACCAACAGTATCTTTTGCAAAATAATCCCATTCTAAAATAATATCCCATACATAATTAGACAAAAAGAACGCAGTTTTATAGGCGGATAAATCATTTAATTTCAAAAATTTATCATCCATAATAATCATTTAGCAATTTAACAATTTAACAATCTGTCCTTTTAAAATCACCGTATCAATTAAATCGCTACCATAAGCATAAGGCATAAATTCAATAGTCGGGATTTCTTTGGTAATGAAAATATTTGCTTTTTTCCCTACGGCAATAGAACCGAGTTCTTCACTTAAGCCCATAGCATAGGCTGTATTGATGGTAGTAGCATTAATTACTTCTTCGGGCAGCATTTTATAATTAATGCATGCCAGCGACATCATAAATTTCATATTCCCTGATGGTGATGAACCCGGGTTAAAATCAGAGGCTATCGCAACAGGTAAACCTGCATCCATCATTTTGCGCACAGGCGAATATTCCAAACCTAGGAAAAAGGCAGCTCCGGGCAAAATAGTAGGCATTGTTTCGGAGTTGAGTAAGGCTTCAATCTCTTCATCATCAACGTATTCCAGATGATCAACTGAAAGAGCATTGTATTTTACACCCACTTGCACACCACCTGAATAATCCAATTCGTTAGCATGAATTTTCGGGCGCAAACCATACTTTATACCCGCCATTAGCATACGGTCGGTATCTTCTACGGTAAAAAATCCTTTATCACAAAAAACATCGATATAATCTGCCAAGTCTTCAGCAGCCACAGCAGGTATCATTTCATTAATTACCAAATCAACATATTCGGTTTGCTTGCCTTTATACTCTGCAGGTACTGCATGCGCGCCCAGGAATGTAGCTTTGATTTGCACGGGCATAGTTTCTTTCAGCCGGCGAATTACCCGCAACATTTTCAATTCGGCTTCGGTATTTAATCCGTATCCGCTTTTGATTTCCACGGCACCGGTTCCTTGTGCAATGATTTCTTCGATGCGTAATTTAGCCGCATGATACAACTCCTCCTCACTTGCTGCTTGCAAGCGTTTGGAGGAATTTAGAATACCGCCTCCGCGTTTGGCTATTTCTTCATACGAAAGACCTTTGATTTTGTCGATGTATTCAATTTCGCGGCTTCCGGCATAAACCAAATGCGTATGAGAATCAACAAAGGAAGGAAAGACCATTTTACCTGTGGCATCAATTGTTTTTTCGGCATTTATATCCGGCAAGCTTTTCATACTTCCAAAGCCGGAAATTTTATCATTTTCAAGGAACAGCCATCCATCGTCAATGCTTTGTACGTGCGCCATATCTTTTCCTGCAACTTTCAATCGAATATTGTCTTCTACCTGAACAAGTTTTTTAATGTTCTTTATTAATATGCTCATTTTAAGGTTTGATTTTTTGTGAAATTTTACGGTTTAAAATTATATATATAGATTTACACTGCAAAATATTCTAAAGATTATAAATTTCAGATTATAAATTTCAGATTATAAATCGATTGCAAGATACTTATGCTTGGTCAATATTTGTTACAAAATAAAGTTTTTTGAAATATGATAAAAAAGATACCACATACTTTTGCTTTAATATTTTATATTATTGTTTTTGCTGCAATATTAACATGGATTATTCCGGGCGGCGAGTTTGATAAACAAGTAATTGAAATTAACAATTCAAAACGCGAGGTGATTGTACCAGATTCGTATCACTCTGTTGAACGCAATCCGCAAAGTTGGCAAATTTTCGCAGCATTTTTTGAAGGTTTTGTCGATAAAGCCGATATTATCGTGTTTATTTTTATGGTGGGCGGTGCTTTCATGATTGTGGGAAAAAGCAGGGCTATCGATGCAGGAATTTTTGCATTCCTAAATATGACCCAAAGGCTTGAAAAAGTAAGGTTTCTTCATTTTGTGGGTGTTGACAATCTGATTTTAAGCTCCATTATGTTAATTTTTAGTGTTTTTGGGGCAGTTTTTGGTATGAGTGAGGAAACCATCCCTTTTGTATTAATCATGGTACCGCTGGCGATTAGTATGGGTTATGATTCTATTACCGGTGTTGCTTTGGTGTTTGTAGCTGCGGCTATGGGGTTTGCCGGGGCAATGCTGAATCCGTTTACGATTGGTATTGCACAAGGCATTGCAGGTTTGCCTATGTTTTCAGGATTGGGCTACCGGATGTTTTCATGGTTGGTGATAAATATTTTCGGTATTTCTTACATTTTAATTTATGCGAAAAAAATCAAAAAAAATCCCAAAAAATCACCCGTTTTTGATAATGACTTGTACTGGCATGAAAAAGACAGTGTAACGAT
>JALWNR010000278.1:0-455 GCA_027083715.1 Bacteroidales bacterium | reverse complement strand
CGATTAATCATATTGAGATGAAGAAAACAAAATCATCAATATTGGTTTTTGTAATAATCACTGTTTTTTTAATTTATCATTCGTTTGTAAATACTTTTACTAATTTTACCGTAGGTAATGAAATAATTAAACTGCCCGTAATACCTGTTTTAACACTGTTTTTTATATTCGGTTCAATTATTAGCATGCGAAAATCAGCACACTTTTTTGTTTTGCATCTTTTTGTATTTACCATATTGTTTTTGGTAACGGGTGTAATGGGCTATGGCTGGTATATGATGGAAATAGCATCATTGTTTATGGCTTTGGGTATTTTCTCAGGAATTGTAATGGGCGATAATGCCAATACCATTGTGGCGCATTTTCTTGAAGGAGCAAAAGATATCGCTTCGGCAGCACTGATTGTTGGACTGGCAGGAGGAATTATTGAAATATTAAACGATGGGAAAATTATT
>JALWNR010000277.1 GCA_027083715.1 Bacteroidales bacterium | reverse complement strand
GATATAAGGCAATTTAATGAATTTAATTATTCTCCATATAATTGTTTTAACAATACCCTTGAAATTGAAAAAAATAAATTTATGATAAAGGGACTTGAAAAGAAAATACCCTTAGTTTACTCTATTTTAGGAGTAAAAAAATAATAGATTGCTTTATATTTAGGATTACCGATGTATCAATAAACAGCATTTTATTGAATCGTTTTTTTATTTCATAGGATTATTACTTGTGAAACCGAGGTTAGCTTATTAAAATGGACAAACAAGACACAATTAAAACATATGAACAAGTAAATAGAGAAGATGCATCTGCTCATTTTAGAGTGGCTAAAATGGAAGAATATTATGAGCAGCGTAAAGGAAAGGTTGATGCACCGCATCGGCATAATTACTATACGGTTCTTTTAGTAAAGAAAGCAAGTGGAAAACATATTATTGATTTTAAAGAATATAAATTAACAAGTGATCTGGTGTTTTTTGTTAGTCCGGGGCAGGTGCATCAAGTTATTGAATATGAAAAATCTTATGGGTATATTTTAACTTTCTCTACTCAATTTTTAATTGATAATAACATTCCTTTATCCTTTATAGAAGATTTAAATTTATTTAATGACTATGGAGTTTGGCCTCCGATGAATTTAGATGATAATCATCGAATTAAACTTGAGAATCATTGTGAGGAAATTTTGGATTTTTACCATTCCAATATTAAATTTAAAAATCATGCAATTGGAGCTAGTTTAAAACTATTTTTAATCTATTGCAATAACCTTTGTACTCTGTCAAAAGAGGATACCCAAATTATTCAGGCTAGACATTCCATATTAAAAAATTTTAAAAATGCTGTAGAGCAAAATTATACTCATTGGCATTCATCTGCTGAATATGCTAAACATTTATATATTAGTACAGATCATTTAAACAGAACAATTAAAAGCTTAATAGGCAAAACTGCTAAAGATTATATTCAAACAAGAATATGTATTGCTGCTAAGCGCCTTCTATATTTTTCTGATTTAACAACAAAAGAAATTGCCTACCGGCTTGGATTTTCAGAAGCATCGAATTTTAGTGCTTTTTTTAAAAAATGTGCCGGTCTTTCTCCCTCTGAATTTCGAAGAAATCGTTAACCCGGATTATTCATGAAATTCTCTTTATGCAGATACGAGGCACCGAATTCCGCCGACATATCTCTATATTTCAAGGAATTCGTAACGAAGTAGATGCGTGAAGAGAATTTCAAGAGGCACCCAAAATTGGGTGAATAAATTTCATTGAAATATTTGTGCAAAACACTATTAATCAGATTATTAATCTAATAATATGATAAAATCGGTGAATAATTCGGGTTAATGTCGGATTTTCATAAGTCTTCCCCTTTTTATTATACTCTTTTCCTTTTTTAAACCCTGTATCTTTGCTGTATCATAAAAAATGATATTGTTAAACCGGATAATGCTTAGCTAAATTATTAATTAGTAGAGAGGAGAATATGAACACAATTATTCATAAAGCAGAGAGTAGGGGGGAAGTAAGTCACGGATGGCTTATTGCAAAACACAGTTTTAGTTTTGCAGATTATTATAATCCGGAACGAATGCATTTTGGCGTCTTAAGAGTTTTGAATGATGATATTATTGCTGGTGGAAAAGGGTTTTCAACTCACCCTCATGATAATATGGAAATTATAACAATTCCTTTAAAAGGAGCTTTGCAGCATAAAGATAATATGGGAAACGGAACCGTGATAAAAAATGGTGATATTCAGGTAATGAGTGCCGGTACAGGGATAATGCACAGTGAATTTAATGCTCATAATGAATTAGAAGTAAACCTATTACAAATTTGGGTGTTCCCAAACAAAAAAAATGTAAAACCTCGATATGATCAAATATCGCTCAAAGATATTGAAAAGAAAAATGAATTTTATCAAATTTTATCTCCCTATACTCATGATCAAGGAGTTTGGATTCATCAAAATGCTTGGTTTTATATGGGGGAGTTTGATGCAGTTGTAAAAAATACGTATAAGCTAAAAAATAGATTAAATGGAATTTATGTTTTTATTATTGAAGGTAGCGCAAAAATTGAATCTTATAATTTATACACAAGAGATGCCATAGGTATATGGGATAGTGAAAAAATTGAAATAACTACCAATAGTAATACAAAAATATTGTTAATGGAATTACCCATGACAATTTAAACTTAATTAAAATTTTATAATCACAAATAGGTAAACAATTATGAAAAGAATTTTTTTAACACTATTAATTAGTGCTGCATTATTAAGTTCTTGCTTTACAAAAGAAAAAAAAGCAGAAACAAAAGATGCCGAAAAAGTAAAAATTGTAGAAAATGATCAAACGGTAAGCTATCAAACTATAAAATCAGGGAGTTTTATTACTTGGAGAGCTACACACCTAGGTGGTGTACAACCACGTTATGGAAAAGTTTATTTTAAAAATGCTGAAATTTTAGTGAATAATGGTCAAATAAGCAATGCAAGTATCAAAATTGATATGTCCACTTTAACTGTTGAAAGCTTTCCTGAGGGGGCTGAAGAAATTGCTAAACTTACCGGACATTTAAAATCGCCTGATTTTTTTAATATTGAAAAGTATCCGTATTCAAAATTTGAATTAACGCGTGTGCAAAAAACAGCAGGTGAATATAATTCTATAGTAACAGGTAATCTGACTATTTTAGATGTTACAAAGAGTATTACCTTTAATGCCGATATAAGTATATCGGATAATGAAGTTTCTATAAAATCGGAAAATTTTTCAGTGGACAGAAAAAATTGGGGTTTAACTTATAATACAGAGGGAACAGAAGGTGTTCCTGTAGATTATCTTATCTCTGACGATATTAGTTTTACAATAAATTTAATTTTAAGTAAATAATTTGAAACATGAGACACACATGATTAAACAATTAAATACATAAAGTAATGATTATTTAGACATGTGGCTGGCTATATAATAATTTTAAAAATAATCACATGAATTTAATTAAAAATTTGAACTGGCGATATGCCACCAAAAGGTTTGATACAGAAAAAAAACTAAATCCTGCTGATTTAGAACTTTTAAAAGAAAGTATTCGTTTATCAGCTTCTTCGTATGGATTACAGCTTTACAAAGTTTTTATTGTTGAAAATGAAAAAACCAAATTACTTTTAAAAGACGTATCTTGGGGACAGCCTCAAATAACAGAAGCATCGCACATATTTGTGTTTTGTAACTATACAACAGTTTCTGAAAAAAATATAGATGAGTATTTGCAGCTTAAAGCATCAGTACAAAATTTAAAAATTGATGACTTAAAAGGCTATGGCGATTTTATGAAAAATACATTATTAGGATTAACAGATGAGCAAATGAATAGTTGGACTGCCAAACAAACCTATATAGCTATTGGTAACTTATTGGCAGCATGTGCCGAACTGAAAATTGATGCATGTCCTATGGAAGGTTTTGAGCCTGAAAAGTATAATAAAATACTGGGTTTAAATGATAAAGGACTTAATGCTGCAGTAATTGCCGCCGTAGGATATCGTTCAACGGATGACAAAACACAATTTGATGCAAAAGTTAGAAAATCCAGTGAAGTATTATTTAAAACTATTTAAAATACATAATTATGGAAAATCCGAAAGTTGTGCAAAAATCTCCTTATGTTTTAAAATTGAATGTAGGGACATATTATCAGTGTGCATGCGGTTTAAGTAAAAAACAGCCTTTTTGCGATGGTTCGCATGAGGGCACAAAATTTAGCCCAAATGTTGTTAAAATAGAAGAAGAAAAAACGGTTGCACTTTGTGCTTGTAAACACTCCAAAAATGGTGCTTTTTGCGATGGAACTCATGCGAAATTATAATTCCTGTCTGAATAATTTATTTTCTGGTTAAATTATTCGGTATTATGAAAACGAGCAGGCTTGAAGCATTTAGTGATGGAGTTATTGCCATTATTATTACGATTATGGTTTTAGGATTAAAAGTTCCTGAAGAAACAGGCTTTTATTCACTTTTGGAGAGAATGCCGGCTTTTTTAAGTTACATGCTTAGTTTTATATACCTTGGTATCTATTGGAATAATCATCATCATTTATTTCAATTAACAGAAAAAGTAAGTGGTAAAATATTATGGGCAAATTTACACCTTCTTTTTTGGTTGTCATTAATTCCAATATCTACATCTTGGGTTGGTAGGGGCTATGGGGCTACAGTTCCTGCCGTATTATACGGGATGATACTCTTAATGAGTGCTGTTGCATTTCTCATATTGGTAAATACAATACTTAATAATCATCACAAAGAACATTCTTTGCACAGAGCAATTGGAAAAAAACGTAAGGAAAAATTATCAATTATTATTAATATTATAGGAATTGTATTCGCATTTTATCAACCATTTACGGGTATATTTTGCTATATTCTTGTTGCTCTAATATGGTTTATTCCGGATAAGCGAATTGAAAATATCGCAAATAAATAAACTTTTAATTTATGAATCGTTTATGGTCTGTAGCGGAGTATTAGGAAATAATTATTTGCTTAATTTTTACAAGCTTCAAAAACGTCTCATTACGAATTATAATAGACTGATTTACAATTTGGATTGGTACTGTTTTTTAACGAAGTTAAAAAAAACACAGATTAACACAGATGTTCTGAAATTATAAATCTGTGAGCATTTGTGTAATTAGCGTTCTCCGTGTTTCTATACATTTTGTTTAGCGTAGCTAAACAGCAGCGTTAATCCGCTTGTAATCTGTAAAGTTTATATTTTATTAAAAATCAGCTTTTTTGCTTACGTTAAAAAGAAATAACACTGGGTTAAATTTATTAATAATCAACATTTTAGAATAAAT
>JALWNR010000276.1 GCA_027083715.1 Bacteroidales bacterium | reverse complement strand
GTCCTTTTTTATTCAACCATTTCTCAATCAAAATATAAGATGTTCTTTCCCTACCACAAGTAAGAGCATCTTTTTTTTTTCTTATGCCAATAATTATTCCAATGCCTGTTTTTTGAAAAAATTAACAAATATCAAGACAAAATGTCAGTTTGGGTAGAAAAATAATTGATTGCGTCAGGTGGATATGCTTTTTTGTCACTATTTGCAATAATTTCTTTGGTCGAATTGCGCCTAACGGTCTTGTATAACGCTCTCGTTGCGTTTGCTCGGCACTAAGATAGCAAAAAAAAAACCGAAACTTCAACTTGCGGGCGTATTTTTCCGAAGGAAAAATCCGGACGCAATGAGCGTTATATTTTGTTACCATTTGCTACGCCACGTATTGCTGCTCACGTTCTGCCATTTGGGTATGATTTCCGCCAACTTTACGTTTTGCTTGTCAGAATTCCGTTCTGCTTTGTTTTCCGCGTTATATGAAATTTCTCACTGCTTTTAGTTCCGTTCTGTTTTTAGTTTCGTTCTGCTTAAAATTCCGTTGCGCTTTTTTTTGTCGGTTTTGATTTGGAAATTCGGTTTGGGTTTTCTGTTGTTATTATTTCGTTTTAGTTATTTTCTTTCGGAATAGGCTTGGACTTTTTGGTTTCGGCAATAAATTTCAATCCGCATTTTATTCAATTCGGTTGATTTTAGTTTGGTTCGGCGTAGTTTATGGTAACGGTTTGGCTATGCGTAGTGCGGGTTTCCAGAATACTTCACTTTCAATTTACACCAAATTATTTATATATTTAATTCATTCATATTGAGTACTTAACCCCGCATTACGTATAGCCTTTGTTATGCACAGGCTTTTTTATTTTGTATTTTAACTTTGCTACAAGTTTCATTTTCTTTGTGCGTTGGCAAAAACATACTTATTGCCAAGTTTTGGCTTGTGCGGTTAGCTTGTGCGACTTGGCAATGTGTATGTTGTGTATAGGAATTAATCATTAATTAAATTATATTTTGCTCGTTCTTCTAAAAATAGTCTTAATTGCTTGTTTTGATTTATTAACTTATCTGAATAAACAACACTACCATTTATTTTTTCTCCATTAATTCTATTTTGGGCAATTTCAAAATATTCAGGTGAAATTTCAAAGCCGATAAAATTTCGTTTTAGTCTTTTTGAAACAATTCCCGTAGTTCCACTTCCCATAAATGGATCAAAGACGGTATCTCCTTCTTTACTGCCTAATAAAATTATCCTTTCAAGAAGATTTTCTGGTTTTTCAGTAGGGTGCTTTGTTTTATGTCTTTGTGCATTTATTTCCCAAAGATTTCTCATTTGTTTACCACCATTCAAAATCTTGGCAGTTTCATAATCAAAATAGTATTTTTTTGATTTACTGGCTAACCAAATTAATTCGGTTGAAGGTGCTAACCTTGTTTTAGATAATAATGGTGGGGCGTTTCTTTTATACCAAATAATATCATTAATTATCCATAAACCCAATTTTTTAAGAATAACACCTATTGACGGGTGATTGTGAAGTGTTCCTGAAATCCAAATGGTACCGTCATCGGCTAAAACTCGAATACATTCTTTTACCCAAGCTTCATTAAATTGATGAATATCATCAATAATATCCCAATCTCCCTTATCACAAGCCACCATTTTACCACTTTTAACTGTTTGGTGTTTTTTTCCTGATAAATTATATGGGGGGTCGGCAAATATCATATTAACACTTTTTTCCGGAAGCTCTTTCATAAGCTTCAAAGAATCTCCTAATTTTAATTTAATTTCAGACATATTTATATTTCTTTTTTAATTCTTTTTTTAGACATTTCAATGTAATTATCATTGATTTCAATTCCAATCCAATTTCTTTTTAATCTTTGAGCAACAACGCCTGTGGTTCCCGTTCCAAAAAACGGGTCAAGAATAGTATCTCCTTCATTTGAAGAAGCTTGAATAATAAGTTCTAATAATTTTTCGGGTTTTTGAGTTGGGTGTAAAGCTCTGCCATTACTTCCTCTCAATCTTTCTTTTCCTTGAACAATGGGTAAAGTTATAAAATCTAAAAAATCTCGCATTTGCTTATCTGCACCGGTTTTAGTTTTATTTGGATTTATTTTTTTTACTGTTTCATAATTAAAAACCCAATTTTTACCTTTTACAAACCAACAAACAAATTCCGTAGAATGAGTAAAAGTTCTTTTAGTGATATTAGGCATAGCATTTACTTTATACCAAGTAAGAATATTGTTCAATTTTAATCCTAATTCTTTGCCTACAATTAAAATTTCACCAATATTATGTTGAGTGCAAGAAATATATAAACTTCCATTATGTTTTAAAGTATCAATTGCCGATTCTATCCATTTTTTTGTAAAATCAAAATATTCCTTTTCTTCAAATGTGTCCCATTCTTCATTTACTTTATAATATGCACCACCTGTTTTATTATTTTTGAGATTTAAGTTGTTCCCTGATAAATTATATGGTGGGTCTGCAAAAATCAATGAAATTGATTCTTTATCAATCTTATTTTGCATAATTTCTATACAATCTCCTTTATATATTTTATTTATTTCCATATTATTAAGCTGCTATTAATCTTTTTTTCCATTCATTAATTATTTCCGGTATTCTTTCAATCCACTCATCAGAACTTTTTACATATTTGGTTTGCTCAATAATAGAGTCGTAAAGTTCTTTTATTTTTTGATGAGTTAGAAAATATCCTTTTTCTTTTAGTTCTTTTAATATTTTTAAAAGTTCAGCAAACTGGGAAATTGTCATAGGAACAATTTTTTGAGGTATTCCTTCATATTCATATTTAGTTGCTATCCAAAAAGTGTTAATTGTATCTCTGTGTAGTCTTGGGGCAATAAAAAGACAATATGTTTCTTTCTGATTGTTTTTTTCTTCAAAATCTCTAACGTGTCTCATCACAGGTTGTCCTTCATTGAACCATTGTGATTTATTGGTTAACAGTGTAACCTCACAAATTGCATTAAAAGAATCGTAATAACATTCAATATCAGGTTTATTTGCCGGTGCTGTAAAAGTCGGCTCATTATCATCACCTGTCGGGTAATTTGGTTTTATTTCTAAGGCATCATTTAGAGCATTTAGACTATGAGTAACTATTCTTTCTAATTCAACAGGTCTATTCTTTGAAACTTTAAAAATTTCTTGCAATCCTTTAATATACTCTTCAATTTTATCTATACTTTGTGATAAGTAATGAGTTTCAATTTCAAATAATTTTCTTCTATAATTTCTTAGTAATTCAGCTTTTGATTTTAAATAGTCTATATCTCTTGAAGAAGTGTCTATTTCAGGAATTGAAGGCGTTTTAATTTGTTTATTGTGTAATTCTGTTATTTTATCTTTTATTTCATTATTCAATAAATTGATAACTTCTTTTAGTTTTTCTTCTGTTTCCCAAGGTAAAACAGGCAAACTAATGTCTCCTAAATATTTAACATATTTGGTTTTTGAGTCAAATTTAAGTGCCGAAGCATTATCTGCTTCAAGTAAAGAAACAATTTCTACAATTCTTCTCGGTTCAAGGTCTATATACCAACCATTACCTCTAATGTAGATGTATCTTGTTAATCTAAAATAACGAATAATATTATCTGTATATTCAAAAGCATTTTCCAAAGATTCATATTCTGAAAATCTACTTAAAAAATATGATTCTACAAATTTGTTTTTTTCTTCTTGATTTTTTAACTTTTCATATTTTATGCGAAAATTAATAATTTTCTTTGTTCTTTTAGATATTTCTTTATAATTTGACAGGGTAACAAAAAATAAAGCAAATTCAATTTTTGAAACACCTTTTACTTTTAAATTTTTCTTTTTGCATATTTCATTAACTTGATGAATTAGATGAAGTGTTGCAATAAATGGCTTGATATTGTATTTATCTGCTTTGTATTTATTAGCATCCGGATTTGGATATTGCCATTTTAAAAAACTTTTAAAAAATACTTCACCTAAATCATAATCATCTCTTAAAAAATAATTTCCAAAGTCAGTAATTTTTATTTTATCATTTTCGTCAATATATGCAAGTCCCATTTTTCTAATAGGATTGAACGACTGACGTCCTCTCATATCTCCGCCACCTGTATAATTTTTGAAATCTAAAATTTCTTCTGCTTCTTCATAAGTGATTTCATCTTTTTCTAATAGAGTGTTATACTTTTCCGGTAATGAATTGTGAAATTGAGGCTCACCAAAACCATAAACTTTATTTTTAATCAACAATACCTGAAAGCGTTTTTGAGTTTCTTTTGTCCACTTTTCTCCTTCAATACTTTTTAAAACCTTTAAGAAACTTCTTATTCGTTCAGGATTTCTTACAGTTGTAGATATACTCCAAAATCTCATAATTCAATTTTACTTTGTTTAACATTAATAGATTTAAGATACTTTACTTTTTTTTCAGCTATTTTCAATAAATCAAAAGCATCTTCCTCTTTGTAAATTATTCTTGCGATTTTTTCACTATAAAACTCTTTTTTTATTTCGTTAATTTCAATGTTAAATTCTTTTGCCAATACAGCAAGCTTTTTTTCATCAAAATCTCTTTTACCATTCTCAATTTTGCTAAGATTTGCTGAATCAATACTAAGTTTAGCTCCCATTTGTGTGAGTGTAAGGTTGTGTTCTAATCTTATTTTTCTTAAATATTCTCCAAATGATGTCATTTCGATACTTGTATATTATTACTTGTCAATAAATGACAAATATATGAATAATTATTCAATTTTACGGTAATGAGGAAAGAAAAATAGTTCTGGCAGATTCAACTAGCAAATGCAACATTGTTGTTTACAAATTTATAAAATATTTCAAAAGGTTTATTATAGTTTAAGTTTTTACGTGGTCTATTGTT
>JALWNR010000275.1 GCA_027083715.1 Bacteroidales bacterium | reverse complement strand
CTCCTGCACTTATGTTTTCGGCGGTATCACTGATTTTGTTGGCATATACCAATCGTTTTTTGGCGTATGCACAAATTGTACGAAATCTTTATGCTGAATTTCAGAAAAATAAAAATTTTATATTGATAAACCAGATTAAAAATTTGCGAAAACGATTATATTTAATTCGTTCCATGCAAATTTTTGGTGTGGCAAGTTTATTTTCGAGTATGGCATCAATGCTTTTGTTGTATTTTAATTTAACAGCCTTGGGAGGAATTGCTTTTGCTTTAGGCTTGATATTGATGATATTATCATTGCTTGTCTCGCTTTGGGAAATTCAAATATCTATTAAAGCCTTAGATTTACATCTAAAAAATATGGAAGACTAATCTGCCAAATCTCTCATAAGCCAAACATCGCAACCTCCGTGTCCGGTATTCCCCAATGGGGTATTCAAGTTTTTAAAATTAAAATTTTTATACAAATTTATGGCTGCCGTCATGTTTGGAAATGTTTCTAAATAGCATTTTTGATAACCTGCATCTTTTGCAAATTGAATACATTTATCAACCAATGCTTTACCAATACCTAAGCCACGGGTTTCTTCTAAAATATAAAGTTTCTGCAATTCGCAAATCGCTTTATCTTCTCCGGCAAGCTGTTTTATACCTGAACCTCCTGCCAATTTGCCGTTGAGTTCTACAACATAATAAACTTCACCGGTTCCTTGATAGGCTTCATACATGTGATCTGTGTCGTAGTCATAATAGGCGGTTCCGGGGCGGTTACCGCCAAATTCTGTTAGTACTTTACGAATAATTTTTGCAAGAGCGGCATTATCTTCCGCTTTTATTTTTCTGATTAAATAATTTTTCATCTTTTAATGATTATTATTTGCCAATGCTTTTCTCTATTTTGTCAAACAGATTTTTTTAATCATAGCATTCGCTTTAATTTTAGATTTTAAAAAACAATTTTAATCAAAATCAATTTATTATGAAAAAAAATTCTAATGTTTTAATTTTTTTATTGCTGGCTGCTTTTGTTTTGCAGGTAAATGTAAATGCACAAGAGTTTAAAAAGTATTATCAAAAATCAGGTAAATTAGTGCAAAAACTAAGTGGAGCAGCAAGCGGCTCACAAACTATTTATTGGGATGATTTTGGAAATAAGGAACTTACCGAAAGTGAAATGAACATGATGGGAATGAGTATGAAACAAAGTTCTTTAATTTTGGGTAAGGATATGTACACTTGGAGCAGTAGTGATCCCAATGTGTATCATGTAGATGATGGTATAACGGAAGAATTTGAAAAAAGAAATTTTACTGCCGATGATTTTGCTCGCTTAAGCGAAGAAATGATGAAACAATCTGGTTTTGAAAAAAAAGGAAATGAAACTATAATGGGAAAAAATTGTACTATATGGGAAAATACTGAAGGTATAAAAGTATGGGCATGGAAAAACTTGACATTGCAGATGGTAATGAATGCTATGGGCATGAACATGAAATACGAAACTGTTTCTTTGGATTTAAATACGGATATTTCCGGTAGTATATTTGAACTCCCCAAAGATAAAACCTTACAGGAAAAAGAATCGGATGAAAAAACTCAGGCAGAAAAAGAAAAAACAATTGAAATATTAAATAATATGTCTAAAACAGAAAATAATTAAATAACTATGAAACTTTTAAAAACACTTTTTGTAACAAGTTTGATAATTTTTCTTTCATCAGCTTGTTATATGACTAAGAAATCTACTGAATATTACGGTATTGAGACCGGTTCCAGCAATAAAATTGTGTATGTTCTGGATATCTCCGGTAGTATGGAAGGAAAAGCAGAGAAAGATTTACAGGGAAACATTGTTTCTTCGGCTGCTGCGAAAACAGGGGATTTTGTGGGCAGTAAAATTGGCGGACAGGTGGGAAATCTTGTTAAAAAACAAACAAATAATCAATTAACCAAACTGGGTAAAGCCAAAAAAGAACTTATGCCGGCAATTCGTGGATTAAGCGAAGACAAATGGTTTACCATTATTGTTTTTGAAAACAGAGTAAAAAAATGGCGTAAAAATTTGGTACAAGCAACTACAGCTAATAAAAACTTAGCTATAGCCTATTTGGAAAATTTACATTCAGGCGGAGGAACAAACCTGTCGGATGCTGTTGAAGAAGCATTATTACTTTCGGGTGCAGGAGCCACTGATGCAAATGCTGATTTAGGCGTAGAAACTATATTTTTACTTTCGGATGGTTCGCCCACGGCAGGAAAAATTACCAATAAAACAAAAATTCTGGAAAAAATAAGTGAATGGAACAGTGCCGGGCGTGTTAAAATACACACAATCGGTTTGGGAGAAGATTGCGATAAAGATTTTATGAAAAAAATAGCCGAAGAAAATTCGGGTCAATTTATTGACAGATAGTTTTTAAGTTTAGCTTTGACAAAGTTTTAACTTTGTCAAAGCTTGTACTTTTATTTGCCACGTATTGCAGCAATACCCGGAAGTTCTTTTCCTTCCATATATTCAAGTAAAGCACCGCCACCGGTTGATACATAACTTACCTTATCAGCCAGTCCGTATTTGTTAATTGCAGCCACAGAATCGCCACCGCCAATCAGTGTAAAGGCTCCGTTTTGGGTTGCTTCAACAACTGCCTCAGCAATAGCTTTGGTTCCTTTTTCAAATTTTTCCATTTCAAAAACACCCACAGGTCCATTCCAAAGTACGGTTTTTGAATTGGCAATTACTTCTTTAAATTTTTTAACAGTTTCGGGTCCGATATCCAATCCCATCCAACCGTCTTTAATTTCAAATACATCACCGGTATAGGTATTCGCATCATTACTGAAATCATCTGCACAAACCGCATCAACCGCCAAATGCAAAGTAACATTATTTTGTTTCGCCAGTTCAATTAGTTTCAGAGCTATATCCAGTTTATCGTCTTCGCAAAGTGATGTCCCTATTTTTCCTCCTTGGGCTTTTACAAAAGTGTAAGTCATTCCGCCACCAATAATGAGGTTATCAACCTTAGGTAATAATTTTTGGATTATGGTAATTTTTGAGGATACTTTTGCACCGCCCATGATTGCCGTAAAAGGTTTTTCAGCATTTAGCAACATGCTGTCGATGTTTTTCAGTTCGTTTTCAATCACGTAGCCAAACATTTTGTCGTTTGGGAAAAATTTAGCTATAATAGTGGTTGAAGCGTGTGCACGATGAGCCGTACCAAATGCATCGTTTACATAAACATCAGCCAATTCGGCTAATTTTTTTGCAAAAGTTTCATCTCCTTTGGTTTCTTCTTTATAAAACCGGAGGTTTTCCAACAATAAAATATCGCCTGCTTTCATTGCCGCTGCTTTTTCAACAGCCTGTGTACCAATACAATCATTCGCAAAATCAACATTTTTGTTTAATAAATCTGAAAGGTGTTTAAGAATATGCTTTAAAGAAAATTTATCTTCCGGTCCTTCTTTGGGTCTTCCCAGATGAGACATTAAAATTACTGCACCGCCTTTTTCTATAATTTTGTTGATTGTAGGCAGTGCTGCACGGATACGGGTATCGTCCGTGATCTTAAAGTTTTCATCCAATGGAACGTTAAAATCCACGCGGATAATTGCTTTTTTTCCTGAAAAATCGTAATTGTCAATGTTTTGCATAATGATAAATTAAATTTAGTTGATAAATTTTGACCCACAAAAATAATAATTATCCCGGAACTTTTATATGATATACATCATATCAATAGATTTTTGTACTTTTGCAAGTTGAATAATTGGAAATAGGATAAAAATCAGGACGTTTTACACAAAAAACGAATTTCAAAAAGGATAGTTTATCGATGCAATTTAGTAAAATTATAGGGCAAAAAGATATTATTGCGCGCTTTATCAATACGGTAAAAACTGGAAGGATAAGCCATGCACAATTATTACACGGACCGGAGGGTTCCGGTAAACTAGAGCTTGCTATTGCTTTTGCTCAGTATGTATCGTGCAAAAATCGTACGGAAACTGATTCTTGTGGTGAATGTTCATCTTGCAAAAAGTATGAAAAACTCATTCATCCTGATTTGCATTTTGTTTTTCCTGTGGTGCGCAGTAGTAAATTCAGCAAGCCGATTAGTGATAATTATATTGATGAATGGCGAACTTTTATTTTGGAGCACAAAAAACATCGCCTTAGTGTTTGGTTGGATGTAATTGGTAATGAAAATGCACAAGCAGGTATTTTTGCTCATGAAAGTAGTGAAATTATTAAAAAACTAAATCTGAAAACTTTTGAGGCAGAGTATAAAATTATGATTATCTGGTTGCCTGAAAAAATGAATCTTTCATCGGCAAACAAACTGTTAAAAATGATTGAGGAACCACCGCAAAAAACTTTATTTTTGATGGTTTCTGATTACCCTGAGCTGATTATAAATACTATTCGTTCTCGTTCGCAATTTATTCGAATTCCGAAAATTGATGACGAAAGTTTAAGTACGAAACTTGCCGAAAGTTATCAATTGTCTGAAAATGAACTGAAACGAATTGTGAAACTTTCTAACGGAAATTATTTTAAAGCTTTAGATGTAATTGAAGAAAGTGAGCAGGAGAAATACAATTTTGAACTTTTTGTAAAGTTAATGCGTTTGGCTTATGCGGCTAAAATTATTGATTTAACAAAATGGGTAGATGAGGTTTCTGAATTGGGGCGTGAAAGACAAAAAAACTTTTTAACATATGTTTTGCGCTTAATGCGCGAAAATTTTATTTTAAATAGCGTGCCTTCAAAAAAGGAAGATTTAAATCATTTTTCAATTGATGAAGAAAATTTTTCGTTAAAATTTTCTACTTTTATACACAAGAATAATATCTTTGATATTAATGAAGAAATAAATAAAGCATATTTGCACATAGAAAG
>JALWNR010000274.1 GCA_027083715.1 Bacteroidales bacterium | reverse complement strand
AACGGAAACAGCACTTGCAATCATGAAATGCTTGATAATTTGGAAAAATATCTGGGAGGTGAAGAAGAAATTAAAACTGACCCCCGTTGGGATAAATTGAAGAATTTATATAATTAAAAATAAAATTATCTATAAACTTGATTAATACATATTAAAATGGCACATCCAAAACGCAAAATTTCAAAGACTAGAAGAGATAAGAGAAGAACGCATTACAAAGCAACAACAGTTACTTTAGCTGTTTGTTCAAATTGCGGTGCAAGACATCAATACCATAGAGTATGTCCAGAGTGCGGACATTATCGTGGTCAATTAGCTATTGAAAAAGCAGAAACACTTTAGTATTATCATTTTCATTAAGGCACAAAAGTATTGTTCTTAATGAAAAACGGATAATTTAGCAGATAAAAGGCTGTTTAAAAGGTAGAGTATGAAAATTTATTCATCAGAGGATATCAAAAGTTTACAATAGTATTTTTTGATTTACCTCTGTTATACATGCTTTATAAAGCATAGTAGCTATACCTTTTTAACAGCCTGTTTTTTTTGAACTAAATATTTTTTTATGTCTAAATTAAAAGCTGCAATCACGGGTGTAGGAGCACACGTACCCGAATACATACTTACCAATGAAGAGCTCTCTCAAATGGTAGATACTTCTGATGAGTGGATAATGACCCGTATCGGAATAAAAGAACGCAGAATATTGAAAGGCGAAGGCAAGGGCACTTCGGATATGGCAGCCAAAGCCGTCCAACAACTGCTCGAAAAGACAGGAACATCCCCCGACGAAATTGATTTGCTGATTTGTACAACAGTAACTCCTGATATGGTTTTTCCGGCAACAGCAAATGTTATCAGCGATAAGGTAGGAATTAAAAATGCATTTAGCTTTGATATAAATGCCGGATGTTCCGGATTTCTATACGGATTAACAACAGGCAGTCAGTATATTGAAAGTGGTAGATATAAAAAAGTAGTTGTGGTTGGTGCTGATAAAATGTCTGCAATAGTTGATTATACTGATAGAACAACATGTCCTATTTTTGGAGATGGAGCCGGAGCTGTTTTGCTTGAACCAACACATGAAGAAGAGGGAATAATAGATGTTACCAATTTTGTAGATGGCTCAGGCAGGAAACATTTACATCAAAAAGCCGGTGGTTCTGTAAAACCACCTACACACGAAACCATTGATGCACGTGAACATTTTATCTATCAAGAAGGACAAGCAGTATTTAAATTTGCGGTTTTGCGTATGGCAGATGTTTCGGTAGATATGATGAAACGCAATAATCTTTCGGCAGATGATTTAGACTGGTTAGTACCTCATCAGGCAAATCTACGTATAATTGATGCAACAGCACGCAGAATGGAACTTCCGAAGGAAAAAGTGATGATTAATATCCATAAATACGGAAATACTACAGATGCCACCATTCCTTTATTATTGAACGAATGGGAACCAAGATTAAAAAAAGGAGATAATTTGATAATTGCTACTTTCGGAGCAGGATTTACCTGGGGAGCCATGTATTTAAAATGGGCTTATAATCCGAAAAATTCATGATATTTGAAAAAAATTCATTACATTGCGAAAAATAAAATTTAAGTATAATTATGGAACTCAAAGAACTGCAAGATTTTATAAAAGTTATAGCCAAATCAGGGGCTACAGAAGTTAAAATTGAAACAGGTGATTTAAAATTAACCATCAAAACTCCACCAAAAGGCAAAGCAGCTACGCATACAGAAACAACTGTTGTTCAGCAATTTCCAATGCCGGCACAAATGGCTACAATGCCACAAATGCCCGTGGTTCCACAAATGCAAACCATGCCACAACAGCCCGTACAACAAGAAACAAAAAAAGAAGAAGAAAGTGCAAATAATTATATCGAAATTAAAGCACCTATGGTGGGTACATTTTACCGTAAACCGGCACCCGATAAACCATCGTATGTTAATGTTGGTGACGAGGTAACTCCCGGCAAAGTGGTTTGCATTATAGAAGCTATGAAACTCTTCAATGAAATTGAAGCAGAAGTAACAGGTAAAATTGTTAAAATTTTAGTTGATGACGCTTCGCCGGTTGAATTTGATCAACCTCTTTTCCTTATTGACCCAAGCTAACAATCAACTAACTTAATACTTACATTATGAAAACAAAAGTCGTATTATTTTCCTTATTAGCTGCCGTGCTGGTTTTAACGGCGTGTCCTTATCAATCATCAGTCCCAATTAGCGAAGCCAATCAAAAACTGGATAAAAAACTAATGGGTAAATGGATTAAAGAGTCGGATATGGAACAAGAAAATCCTGAATATTTTGAAATTCAACCGGTTGATAAGTATAAATTCAATATTGTTAAGTTTGAATATCAAACATCAGATTCAGCTTATAAAGAAACAAAATATTTAACACATATTACCCAAATTGATAATAATGTGTTTCTAAATATGCAGGAAAACGGACAAGGAGATTATTTTTTACATAAAGTTGATTTACAAGGAGATAAATTTGTTCTTTATGAAATAACCGATAATATCGATGAAAAATTTAATACTTCTGCCGAATTGTATGATTTTGTTAAAAAGTATATGAATCTGAGTTTCTTTTATAACAAAGATGAAACAACCTACATAAGAGATACAAAATAGAGTTTTATTTAAAATATAAATTAGCTGCTCATAATATTGTGGGCTGCTAATTTTGATTACAATACTCAAAATTTGTATCTCTTATTGCATTAAATAGTGAGAAAATATGTTCAATAAAATACTGATAGCCAATAGAGGCGAAATTGCTTTAAGAATAATTCGTACCTGTAAAGAAATGGGTATCAACACAGTAGCTGTTTATTCTACTGCCGATAAAAATAGTTTGCATGTTCGTTTTGCCGATGAAGCTGTATGTATCGGGCCTCCTCCGAGTACAGAATCTTACTTGAATATACCGGCAATACTGTCAGTGGCAGAATTAACCAATGCTGATGCCATTCATCCTGGATATGGTTTTTTGGCAGAAAATTCACGATTTGCTAAACTATGTGCAGAGCACAACATTAAATTTATCGGTCCCACGGCTCAAATGATTGACCAGATGGGCGATAAATCCAATGCAAAGAAAACTATGAGAGCAGCGGGTGTCCCAACCATTCCCGGTTCGGAAGGACTCCTTGAAAGTATTGAAGAGGGTAAAACTCTGGCAAAAGAAATTGGCTATCCTGTTATTATAAAAGCAACAGCCGGCGGTGGTGGTAAAGGTATGCGCATTATTTGGTCAGAAGACGAATTTGAGTCAATGTGGGATGCTGCCAAACAAGAGTCGGGTGCAGCTTTTGGAAACGATGGTCTTTACCTGGAAAAATTTATTGAAGACCCTCGTCATATTGAAATCCAAATTGTAGGAGACCAATCAGGCAAAGCCTGCCACTTATCAGAAAGAGATTGCTCTATTCAACGCCGTCATCAAAAATTGCTCGAAGAAACCCCTTCGCCATTTATGACTGATGAACTGCGTGAAAAAATGGGGAATGCTGCCGTAAAAGCTGCAGAGTTTATAGGTTATGAAGGTGTAGGTACTGTGGAGTTTTTAGTAGATAAACACCGCAACTTCTATTTTATGGAAATGAATACACGTATTCAGGTAGAACACCCAATTACCGAAGAAGTAATTAATTTTGATTTAATTAAAGAGCAAATAAAAGTAGCTGCCGGAGTACCTATTACCGGGAAAAATTATTATCCGCAAATGCATGCAATTGAATGCAGAATTAATGCCGAGGATTTTAAAAATAATTTTCGTCCTTCACCCGGAGTTATTAAAACACTGCATACTCCCGGAGGACATGGTATCCGTGTAGATTCTCATATTTATGCAGGATATACAATTCCTCCTCATTATGATTCAATGGTGGCAAAATTGATTGCCGTAGCGCGTACACGGGAAGAAGCCATTAAAAAAATGCAACGTGCTTTGGAAGAATTTGTTATTGAAGGAATAGAAACAACCATTCCGTTTCATGCTAAATTAATGCACGATCCGCGTTTTCTTGAAGGCAATTACACTACTAAATTTATGGAAGACTTTTAAGATTATTTAAAAATTAATCAATACTTAGTGTATTTTTTATAATTTTGAGTCGTATAAAAATATTTAGAAAAAAATATGGCATTTGGAAAGAAAAAAACAGAAACTATGGCAAATTATCAAGAAAGTGCAATAAATTCAATCAACTCATTTGCTAACGGAACTGAAATTACCGGTGAAGTTAAATCAGCAGGTGATGTTCGTATTGACGGTAAATTAAAAGGTAATGTAAACATTAAAGGACGATTAGTTATCGGAGCAACCGGAAATATTGAAGGTGAAATTGTTTGTGCCAATTGTGATATATCGGGCAAAGTTTCCGGTAAAATTACTGTTTCCGAATTACTTTCTTTAAAAGCATCGGCAAATATACAAGGAGATATAATTACCAAAAAAATATCTATTGAACCCGGTGCTACATTTACAGGAACTTGTAAAATGGATGGAAAACAAGAAAATCAAAATTTCGGAACAAAAACCGATACAAAAGAAAAAAGCCAAACTAAATAGTTGGGCTAAATATTCAAGCCTCTCTTTTCAAATGATTGCTACCATAATGATTTGTTTTTTCGGAGGCTTAAAAATTGATCAATACCTGCAGTGGCAATTCCCTGTTTTTACGGTGGTATTGTCATTGTTAGGTATTTTTGCCGCTTTATGGATTGTTTTAAAAGATTTCCTTAAATAGTATTATGTTCAAAAAATACCTTATTCGTTTGTTAATTTTTGTGGCAATTATTACATTAATTGCTTCAGGATTATATTTTACGGTTCTTTCCAAATTTTACTTACCGGTATTTCCTTATGTATTATTATTTTTTAC
>JALWNR010000273.1 GCA_027083715.1 Bacteroidales bacterium | reverse complement strand
AAAATATATTGGCTAATGTCTTTGTTTTCAGCGTGTTGTGGTGTTTGTTTTGGATGATTGATAAATAATGACAAAAATCATGTTTTAAGCTAATAAAAGTCATGGTTATGCTATCTTTTTCCTCATAAATTTACATACAAATTTAAAGTACTCATAAAAAACTTTTAGATATGGCTGAAGTTAAAGAACTAGTAAAAGAATTAGTTGATAAATATGGCAGAGAACGTAAGAATCTATTGCCAATTCTTCAAGGAATACATCTTGAACGCAATTATTTATCAAAAGAGGCAATGCTTGAAGTAGCTCAACAATTAGATTTATCTGCTGCCGAAATATACGGAACCGCTTCATTCTACTCCTTTTTAGATACCAAAGCAGATGGAAAATACAAGGTAAGGGTATGTAAATCTATCACTTGCGAAATGAAAGGTAAGTCGGATATTATCAAAATTCTTGAAGATATGCTGAAGATTAAAGTAGGCGAAACCACCGAAGGCAAACGTTTTTCTTTACTTGAAATTAATTGTTTGGGTTTGTGCGATCAAGGTCCTGCAATGCTAATCAATGAGGAATATTATACAAAACTTACACCTGCTAAGGTTCGTAAGATTTTAGGTGAATATATTAGAAATAAATATTAAAAAATAAGGAGAATCGGATATGTCAAATAATAAATTAAGAAAAGTAGATGTAATATTTAGTCCTTATTCAGTGGCGCCTTACGAGATATTGAAAAATACAATGAAGCGCTCCAAAGATGAAGTTGTACAGGAGCTTATTGATTCAGGATTAAGAGGTCGTGGAGGAGCAGGTTTTCCAACAGGGTTAAAATGGAAGTTTGCTAAACAACAAAAGGGCGATCAAAAGTATGTAATTTGTAATGCTGATGAAGGAGAACCCGGAACATTTAAAGATCGTAAACTATTGGTTGAAGTCCCTCGTAAAGTAATTTCAGGTATGGCCATTTGTGCATGGGTAGTAGGTGCAACAAAGGGTTTTATCTATTTACGCCGCGAGTACCGGTATCTTATCCCTGATTTGGAAAAAGAACTTGAACTGTATCATAAATCTGCCGAAGAAGCAGGCTTGGACTTTAAAATTGAAATATTTTTGGGTGCAGGAGCTTATGTTTGCGGTGAAGAAACAGCCTTGATTGAATCAATGGAAGGAAAACGCGGAGAGCCAAGAAATAAACCGCCTTACCCCATACAATCGGGTTATTTAGGTAAACCTACCGTTGTAAATAATGTAGAAACATTTGCCTCAGCAACTATGGTTTGTCGTATCGGTTCAGCAGAATACAGGAAATTTGGTACGGACGACCAACATGGCTCTAAACTGTTTTCTATTTCCGGCGATTCTCCAAAAGAAGGTGTTCATGAGCTGGAATTAGGTATGAGCCTTGAAGATTTTGCCAATGAGTTTGGCGATGGAGATACTAAGGCTGTTCAAGTGGGTGGTGTTGCAGGATTTTGTATTCCAAGAAAAAATTTTAAAACAACTATTATCGGCGAAGGTAATACTACCGGTGGTTCAACCATGATTTTTAACAGTACTCGCTCAATGTATAATGTGTTGCATAATTATCTGGATTTCTTTGCTGAGGAATCTTGCGGTCAATGTACTCCTTGCAGAATTGGAACACAGCAGTTACTCAAAGGAATTGAAGCTGTAAAATCAGGAAAAAAATCACCTGAATATTTAGATCAATTAGTAAAACTGGCAGAAACCATGCGTCTGACATCTAAATGTGGTTTAGGACAATCTGTTACTAATTCATTTTCTTCAATTGTG
This sequence comes from Bacteroidales bacterium, assembly GCA_027083715.1. Classification (GTDB taxonomy): domain Bacteria; phylum Bacteroidota; class Bacteroidia; order Bacteroidales; family NBLH01; genus NBLH01. The sequence goes on along the minus strand of JALWNR010000273.1, from coordinate 3,160 downwards.
AAAAATTTCAGAGAGGAAATGATTTATTAGCACAGCTAATATGAATTTTCAAAATTAAAATTAAAAATCATGGCAGAATTAATAAAAATAAATATAGATGGTGTTGATGTGGAAGTTGAAAAAGGACAATCCATACTTGATGCCGCAAAAAAAGTAAGTATTCGAATCCCTACACTTTGTCATCATGAAGATTTATGTGTGGCAGGTAATTGTAGGGTGTGTGTGGTGGAGCAAGAAGGTAAAAATACACTAACTCCTTCGTGTGCAACACCCGCCGAAGAAGGAATGGTTATTAAAACAAGTACTCCTAAGGTACGTCGTGCCCGTAAAGATTTGATGGCATTGTTGGTTTCTGAGCACAATACACAGTGTACTACTTGTTATCGAAGCACCAACTGTGAGTTGCAGGATTTAGCAGCAGAATACAATGTAGATAATAATATTTATTTAAGTGTACTAAAAGAAGATTTAGAGATTGATAAGTCTTCATGGTCAATTGAAAAAGATGACAGTAAATGTATTCGATGTCAGCGCTGTGTCAGAACATGTGCTGAACTTCAGCATGTAAATGCTTTGGCAGTAACTGAACGCGGAAGAGAAATGAAAATATCTACTTTCATGCATTTACCCATGAACGAAATTGTTTGTACAAATTGTGGACAATGTATTACCCACTGTCCGACAGGAGCACTTACTGAACGTCGTTATTATGATGAAATATGGGAGGCAATTGATGATCCTGATAAGCATGTGGTAATTAATACTGCTCCTTCTGTTCGTGTTGCTCTTGGCGAAATGTTAGGATTTCCTGTTGGAACGCGCGTTACGGGTAAAATGGTTACTGCATTGAAAAAAATGGGCTTTGATTCTGTTTTAGATACTGATTTTAGTGCTGATTTAACCATTATCGAAGAAGCTAATGAGTTATTAGTAAGATTAAAAGATGCTTTGGTACATAAAAAAGATGTGGCGTTACCAATGATTACTTCCTGTTCTCCTGGATGGGTAAAGTTTATAGAGCATATGTATCCTGAGCATTTAGCTCATTTATCTTCTTGTAAATCTCCGCAGCAAATGTTTGGTGCACTTACAAAAACTTATTATGCGGAGAAAAAAGGAATTGACCCCTCAAAAATAGTGAGTGTGGCAGGTATGCCTTGTGCTGCAAAAAAATATGAAGCAAACCGTCCGGAAATGCGTGATAGTGGTTATCATGATGTGGATGCAGGATTAACTACTCGCGAAATCGGGCATATGATTAAACAGTCAGGTATTAATTTTCTTGAACTCGAAGATAGTGAGTTTGATAGTATTATGGGTGAATCATCTGGTGCCGGTGTTATTTTTGGTGCTACCGGAGGTGTTATGGAGGCAGCTTTAAGAACAGCTTATTTCGTAATTACCGGACGACCGGTTCCTTTTGATAATCTGAACATAACTCCCGTTCGTGGACTGAAAGGAATTAAAGAAGCATCTGTTAAATTTGAAAACTGTTTGCCGGAATATAGTTTCCTTGAAGGGGTAGAAGCAAAATTTGCTATTGCACATGGCTTAATTAATGCTCGTCAAATAATGGATCAAATTGTTGCCGGCGAATCACCTTATCATTTTATTGAGATTATGGCTTGTCCGGGTGGATGTATCGGTGGAGGCGGGCAACCGATTCCAACTAATGATGAAATTCGAGAAAAACGAATTAAGGCAATTTATGAGGAGGATATGGATAAACCTATTCGTATGTCACATGATAATCCTGAAATAATAAAAATTTATGAAGATTTTCTTGAAAAGCCATTAGGCGAAAAATCTCATCATCTTTTACATACAAAATATAGAAAGAGAAAAAGGTATTAGTGCAATAAGTTAAATAAGTTTAGATTAGTTAGGTATAAGGGCTTGCTATTATGGCAGCCCTTTTTTTATGTAATTAAGACAAATTGTCGTTATCTTTGGTTTTTTAATGACAGAATGTCATATATTTGGTCTTGGAATAAAACTTGAATAATAGTGCACGGATTTAATTTTGAATGTTTAACTTTAAAAAGGAGTAGTTATGAAAAAAATCGGAATACTTTTGCTGAGCTCAATTTTAGTTCTAAGTGCGTGTAATTCTGGCGAAAATAAAAAATTAATTAAAGATGTTGAAAAAGGAAATATTCCGGAAAAAGAGCAAGGTTTGGAAATGAATGAAGATTCATTAGATGCTGCAATTGTTGCAGATGTAATGGGTGAAATTGTTCAAAGACGTTCTGAAATTGCTAAAGAGGCACTGACTGTTGTTGCGGAAACACAAAACTTACTTCAACTAATTGAAGCAGATAAAAATGATGAGGCGATAAAATATGGTCATCAATTAATTGGCAAATTAGAAGTATTGCTTGCCAAAGATCCTTCACTGAGTTTAATTCCGGTAGATGTGAATTTTCAAAAAAATGAACTGATAACTGATATTAAAACAGTTCGTGAGCTTGTTAAATCTGCCGAAGAGGCTATGGATGCGGGCTATTATCAATTAGCTGGTGATTTATTGGATAATTTGCATAGTGAAATGATTATTAATAGTATGTATATCCCAACGGCTACCTATCCAGAAGCAATTAAAGCAGCTGTTGCATTGCTTGAAGATGGTAAAGTAGCGGATGCTAAAAGTATTTTGCAGGGAGTCTTGGGAACTATTGTTGTAGAAAAAACTATTTTGCCCTTACCCGTGTTAAAAGCCGAGCAAATGATTATTGAGGCTGCTAAAGTTGACTCGCTTAGCCATGAAAATGCTGATAAAGTAGTTAATTTACTGAAAAATGCAAAATATCAATTGTTGTTGGCAGAAGAAATGGGTTATGGAAAAAAAGATGCAGAGTATAAAGATTTGAATGATGCTATTAAAAATATTCAAAAATCAGTAACCGAAAAATCAGATAGTCAATCAGCAGTTGATTCTTTGAAAGTTAAAATTAATAAATTCAAAGAACGTTTATTTCCGAAAAATCAAAAATGCCTATCTGATACTGACAAAAGGCTTTGAATACCAAAAGCTGGCAGAGCTTTAGGCTCCAAAAACCTATCTTTAAACTAATTTTTATCTTTTCCTTGAAGTTGTTTTTTGCAGCGCCTTTATCTTTCTTTCCGAAAGGCCTGTCAGCTCCTGAATTGTGTTTATGGA
>JALWNR010000272.1 GCA_027083715.1 Bacteroidales bacterium | reverse complement strand
TGTGGCGATATGCAAGTTAAAACATGTGCATATTTTAACTCAAAATCACCCTCTGAGCTTTTAATATTTAAGCAAATCAAGTATCAGTTTCCATTCCGCTAATTTCTCATCAAAACGTTTTGAAGCATTTGCAGGGCTTGTAGAGGGAAGCTGATAATATTTAATTGGGTTTTTATTTTGAAAATATCGTTTGTAAAATTTTTCGGCAGCTTTTCCGTTGAAAATAATTGAGTGGATTTTTGGATATTTTTCTAATAATTGATGAATTTCATTCGCTTCTTCGTTTTTTATATTTGTGTCCAGACTGCCCTCTCTGAAACAAAGTTTCAATGTATCCCACAGGGCAAGATTATTTTTAAGAATCAAATTTTTTTGGTCTTCATAATTGTTTGAAAATTCGGTATTAAACAGCCGGAACATAATCTGCCAGAATGCATTTCGCGGATGTGCATAATATTGATTTTCTTCCAGAGATTTTATTCCGGGCATGGTGCCTAATATTAATATCCGGCTTTGTTCATTAACAATTGGTTCAAAAGAAATTGCTTTCATTTGTTGTATTTTAGTGCTTGGCAAAGTTAAACAAAATGTAAAAAAGAAATAGGTGTTTGAATATTTTCAGACGTGTCGGAATTTTAAAAATAAAAAAAGCAAAAGAAATATTTTGAAATATCTGAGAAAATGTAGAGTTTTGTTAAACTGTGTTAAAAACAGGGCTGATTTATACCAAAAACTTTTATTTATGGTTATTTAATTTTACTTTCACATATATTTTAAGGTATGTGCCTTAGTTTATATTTAATTTTAACAATGAAAAATATGAATAGAAAAATAATACAATACATCTTGCCGCTTGGCTTAATTATATTTTTTGCATTTACAATTTATCGTGTCGGTAATAAAGATAAAGTACGTCTTGAAGTAGTGGCAAAAACTTTGGAAGCAGGACATTATGAAGCCTACAAGATAGATGATATGATATCTTCCAGAGCATATAAACAGTATATTGAAAGTTTGGATTACGGGAAAAGATATTTTTTGAAATCAGATATTCAAGAATTGGAAAAATATAAATATTTGATTGATGACGAGATAAATAATTTGAGTTTTGAATTTTTTGATAAATCGGTTGAGTTAATTATCGACAGACAAAATGAAGTGGAAAATTTTTATAAAGAATTGCTTGAAAAACCTTTTGATTTTAAGAAAAATGAACAGTTTGAGAGCAATCCTGATAAATTAGATTTTCCGAAAAATGAAAAGGAACGTAAAAATAGATGGAGAAAATTATTAAAATATCAGACCTTGGTAAAATTAAATAATTTGTTGGAACGTCAGGAAAATGCAATAGCAGATAAAGATACTTCATACAAGCAAATGCCATTTGATTCGTTGGAATTCAAAGCACGTAAGCAAGTTGCCGAAGATTACAAACAGATGTTTCGCAGATTACATCAGCAAACGGATAAAGATAGGATGGAAGCCTACTTGAATGCTTTTGTTCAAAGTTATGATCCTCATTCAGAATATATGTCGCCAAAAGAAAAGAAAAATTTTGATATTCGTATGTCCGGACAGTTTGAAGGAATTGGAGCTTCGTTGCAGGAATTAAATAATGGATACATAAAAGTGGCAAGAATAATTCCGGGTAGTGCTTCATGGAGGCAAGGCGAATTAAAAGCAGGTGATATTATTCTTAAAGTTGCACAGGGAAGTGAAGTGCCAATTAGTATAGTTGGGATGCGTTTGGATAATGCGGTACAATACATTCGTGGGAAAAAAGGCACAGAAGTTCGTTTAACTGTTAAAAAACCGGATAATTCCATAGTTGTAATTCCGATTATTCGCGATGTGGTAATTTTGGAGGAAACTTATGCCAAATCGGCAATTTTGAAAGAAGAAAATACAAATTTTAAAGCCGGCTATATTTACTTACCTTCTTTTTATGTAGATTTTAGTAATCGGAATGGAAGACATTGTTCAAAAGATGTTGAAATTGAAATAAATAAACTAAAAAAAGAAGGTGTTGACGGAATTATTTTAGATTTGCGCTACAACGGTGGAGGTTCTTTACAAGATGTTGTTGAAATGGCAGGTTTATTTATTGATAAAGGACCTATTGTTCAGGTAAAAGGAAGGTATGGAAAGCCTTATATTTTAAAAGATTCAGATCCTAAATTACAATACGAAGGTAAGTTAATCATTATGGTAAATAAATTAAGTGCTTCTGCCTCTGAAATTATGGCTGCTGCCATGCAGGATTATGGAAGGGCTGTTATTGTTGGTAGTCCGGTTACTTATGGTAAAGGCACTGTTCAAAAAATTGTGAATTTAGATCAGATGCTTAATCGAAACTTTGATGATTTAAAACCTTTGGGAAATATGCGATTGACTATTCAAAAATTTTACAGAATAAATGGAGGGGCTACTCAGTTAAAAGGTGTAAAAGCAGATATTATTTTACCTGATATTTACGCAGGGATTGATATTGGTGAAAGTGAATTAGATAATACAATTCCTTGGGATGAAATTCAACCGGCACAATATACTAAATGGAAACATCCGGTTACAAATCTGGAAGAACTGAAAACTGAAAGTATAAAACGTATAAGTACTAATAATGATTTTAATTTAATTAAGCAAAATGCTCAACGAATGAAAGAGCAAAAAGAAAATACATTAGTTAATTTAAATTTGGAAAAATACAGGGCTTTTCAGAAAAAAATAAAAGCAGAAACAAAAAAATATGAAAATGTTTTTAAAGAAAAAACTTCGTTAAGAGCATTAATATTATCGGCAGATCAAAAACAAATGCAAACCGATAGCATTAAAAAAGCATCTTTTAAAGATTGGACAAAAAATCTTGAAAAGGATGGTTATTTGGAAGAAACCGTTAAGATTTTGGAGGGAATGAAATAATACCAATTCCAAATATGAAATTGTTCAAATAGTATCGGCATAACTTGCTTACAAAATATTTAAGTGGTTTAGTATAAAATTATTTTTTGTTGAAGTGCTTTTTTTATTCATAAAAAGCAGTTGGCAGTTCACAGTTCTCAGTTCACAATTTTTGAAAGAGGAGTTGAAGACTGAGAACTGCAAACTGTTGATTTAATTAAGAATTTTCTGATTAATTTTTTTTACCAATTCCGGACCTTCATAAATAAATCCGGTATAAAGTTGAACCAGTGCAGCTCCTGCTTTGAGTTTTTCCAAGGCATCTTCGGCACTCATAATTCCACCTACCGAGATGATTGGGAATGCATTTTCCGATTTTTTAACAAGATAACGCAAAATTTCAGTAGAACGATTTTTTAGCGGAGCACCACTTAAGCCACCGGCACCAATTTTTTCAATTTCGATTTCCGGATAGGACAGACCCTCTCGGGCTATAGTGGTGTTGGTAGCAATCAGTCCAGCAATTTTTGTTTCTTTAACAATTTCAACAATATCATCCAATTGCTCAAAACTTAAATCGGGCGCAATTTTTAATAAAATAGGTTTTTGTCTAACTCCCTGATTATTAAGTAATTGTAGGTGTTTTAGCAAATTTGTTAAAGGCTCTTTTTCTTGTAAGTCTCTCAAATTAGGCGTGTTAGGCGAACTTACATTAACTACAAAATAGTCCACATACGGAAACAAACTTTCAAAAGCTTTTTCATAATCAGATATTGCATTCTCGTTTGGGGTAATTTTATTTTTCCCGATGTTTCCGCCTATAATAATTTTTGATTTTCTTTTTTTCAGATTTTCAACAGCTGCCTCAACTCCCTGATTATTAAAACCCATTCGGTTAATTAGTGCTTTGTCATTCGGTAAGCGAAAAATTCTGGGTTTTGGATTTCCCGGTTGTGCTTTTGGTGTTAGTGTTCCGATTTCTACAAAACCAAAACCCATGTATCCAAGCATATCAAATGCTTCGGCATTTTTATCCAAGCCGGCTGCCAAACCTACCGGATTAGGAAATTCAATACCAAAAACAGTGCGTTTCAGTTTTTCATGATTAATTTGAAAATTCTTTTTCAACAAAAAAGGAATGCCTGGAAGATATTTTGCAATTTTGAAAAAAGCAAAAGTTAAGTTATGAATTGTTTCCGGTTGAAAACGAAAAAGTATCGGACGAATAAGTGTTTTGTACATCTGCAAAATTTTCTGCAAAAATAGATTTTTAATTAATAGGGAAAAATTGATATTTGATAAATATTTTAAAAAATCTAAAATTAGTTTTTTTTGCAGTTGATTTTAGGCTTTGAGAGTAAACTATATAGTACCAATAGTCAGTTAAGAAAAAAATATTTAATTCTCGCGGACTTAAAATTATACTTTTTTAATCGATTTTTTGGGTGTAAGTTCTTCAAAAGTCCCGTCATCAAAGAAAACCATGATGCGTTCGATGCTTTTTTGAGGCTGTATTGTATTGTTTACAAATTGTACTGAATTAGATGAATCAATAGTTTTTTCAGTAATTTTTTCGGTTTTTTCCTCTTTTTGAGTATTTTTTTGCTGATTTTCTTCAAAATTAATGCTCGCTTGTGTTGTTTGTTTATACATTTCACCTTTACCGATAATTAACCAATCAGGATTAAGGGTAGGAAAGTTTTTCAAAACTTTTTGTATAAAATCCAGACTTGGTTTATTTCTTCCTGATAGGATATGAGAAATACTTGAACGCTGCACGTTCAGAATTTCGGCAAATTTTGACGAGGATAGATTTTCTTCGGTCAAAAGTTTCAAAATCCGGTCTTTTATCTGTGAATTTACCATGTTACAAATGTAATGATAAATTTGTTTACTGATGTAACTTTTGTAAACTTTGTTTGTTTACATTTGTATCAGGCTGATTAATCGTATTCATTGAAAATATTATTGCATTATGCCAATTCTGTGCTTAGTGACAAGTTTTAGTAAAATCACTATCAGATTCTTCTGATTTTATCATTAAAACACTCCTAATAACGCATTTTTAGAGCCTATT
>JALWNR010000271.1 GCA_027083715.1 Bacteroidales bacterium | reverse complement strand
TTTCAAAAAATATTTGTATTTTTGTTTTTGATGCAGATTTTTAAAAATTTCATATTATCATTACTTCTTTTTGTGTTGCTAAAAAGACGCGACGCAAAAAAGTTTGCATAATTTTCTCTTTAAGAGTAAATACTCTCCCACTTATTATATATTAACAGCAAATATTGAAATACGCAAAAGAGTATTTCCTATATTATTCTATCAACAAATTTTTTAATTTAAAAAAATAGAAACCATGCAAAAATTATTATTACTCGGAGCCGAAGCAGTAGCCCAAGGTGCTATTGACGGTGGTTTATCGGGTGTTTATGCATATCCGGGAACACCATCAACCGAAATCACCGAATATATTCAAAAAGAAGAACAGGCACAAGAACGTAAAGTACATAGTCAGTGGTCATCTAACGAAAAAACAGCAATGGAAGCAGCGCTGGGCATGTCCTATGCAGGTAAACGTGCTATGGTATGTATGAAACATGTAGGACTAAATGTAGCTGCCGATGCTTTTATCAACTCTGCCATTACCGGAGTAAACGGAGGCTTGGTAATAACAGTTGCCGATGACCCATCAATGCACTCATCGCAAAATGAGCAAGACTCACGTTTTTATGGTAAATTTGCCATGATACCGATTTTAGAGCCTTCAAACCAACAGGAGGCATATGAAATGACTTATCATGCATTTGAATTATCTGAAAAATTTGGAGTGCCGGTAATGATGCGTTTAACTACACGTATTTCACACTCACGTTCAATTATTACTCGTAAAGAAGTAAAAAATGAAAATACACTGAGTTTACCCGGAGATCCACGTCAGTTTGTATTATTACCTTCAATAGCAAAAGGTCGATATCGCGGATTAATCAACAAACAAGTTGCAATGGAAATGGATTCTGAAGAATCTACATTTAATCAATTCATTGAAGGAAAAGATAAAAGCTTAGGAATTATAGCCTGTGGAATTGCATACAATTATTTGAAAGAAAATTACAAGGACAAGGAAATACCATATCCGATAGTAAAAATTAGTCAATACCCGCTACCCCGAACAAAAATTGAAAAACTAGTTAATGAAACCAATGAGATTTTAGTTTTAGAAGAAGGTTATCCCTTTGTAGAAGAGATGATTAAAGGCTATTTAGAAAAAGAAAAAGTAAAAGGTCGTTTGGATGGCACTTTACCGCGTGATGGCGAATTAAATCCCGATCATGTAGGTAGAGCTTTGGGATTTGCAAAGCAAGAGGCAGGCAAAAATCCTGAAATCATAGTTCCTCGTCCCCCTGCAATGTGCGTAGGATGTGGTCATATTGATGCTTACATTGCGCTTAACGAAGCTATGGCAGAATATGGTGCAGGTAGAGTATTTGCTGATATCGGATGTTACACATTGGGTGCTTTGGAACCTTATAATGCCATTAACTCTTGCGTAGATATGGGAGCATCCATTACTATGGCAAAAGGGGCAGCCGATGCCGGTTTAGTTCCCGCTGTTGCCGTAATTGGTGATTCTACATTTACCCACTCCGGAATGACCGGTTTGTTAGATGCCGTTGCGGAGAATGCACCAATTACGGTAATTATTTCTGATAATTTTACTACCGGAATGACAGGGCAGCAAGATTCACAAGCTCTTGGCAAAATTGAGGATATTTGTAAAGGTATTGGTGTTGATCCTGAGCATATTCATGTCTTAAATCCAACAAAGAAAAATCATGATTTAATGGTACAAACTATGAAAAAAGAGTTTGAATACCAGGGTGTTTCCGTAATTATACCACGTCGTCAGTGTGTACAAACAGTAAGGAACAAATCATTGGCACAAAAACTTAAAGAACTTAATCTTAAGTAGTTTAAAGTTTATAAAGTTGAAAGCTTGTAAAGTTAATAGTTGAACAATATAGCAATATAACAGTTTAACAATTTAGTATATAACATTAAAAAAATAAAATGAAAACAGATTTAATACTTGCTGGAGTAGGCGGTCAAGGAATTTTAACCATAGCAGCAACATTAGGTATGGCTGCCTTAAATAATGATTTTTATTTAAAACAATCGGAAGTTCACGGAATGAGCCAACGCGGTGGCGAAGTGCAAGCACATTTACGAATATCAGACAAGGAAATTGCTTCGGATTTAATTGCTGATAAAACCGCAGATTTAATTATATCTGTTGAACCGATGGAAGGTTTACGTTATTTAAATTATTTACATGATGAAGGCTGGCTGATTACCAATTCGCGCCCATACAAAAATATTCCTAATTATCCTGATGTAGATGCATTATTGGCAGAAATAGAGAAAATAAAAAATCATATAGTTTTAGATGCTGATGCAATGGCAAAAGAAATTAAAGCAACGCGCTCATCAAATATTATCATGTTGGGTGCAGCATCGCCATTTATCAATATGGATTACCAACTTATAGAAGAAGGTATTCGCACAATTTTTTCGCGCAAAGGAGAGGATGTGGTTAATATTAATATCAAAGCATTGAAAATAGGACGTGAATTTACCGAAGAAAAATTAAACCTTTAATTCAGGAGGTTTTATTGATTAATTTGTAAATTTGAAGGGTATAAAGGCAAGCAATAAGTCTTTGTACCCTTTTTTTTATTAAAAATTAGTTATTGGAAATTACAATACTTTGTTAAAAAATGAAAAGTGAAAAGTGAATTAATTTACTGAAAATCAAAATATCAAGACCTGACTTCATCGCCTTGTAAACACCGAAACCTAAAAACTTAAAGAAATAATAAAAAAAAATAGAAAACAAAAACATGATAATAAAATTAATCAATAAATCAATTAACTGACAACATGCGCTATCTAACAATTATCTATTTATTTATTGCTGTATTTATTCAGGCACAAAACATATCTGTTGTAAAAGGAAAAATCAGCGATAAAGAAACGACAGCACCACTACCTTCAGTGTATATTATTTATGGTTCTAATCAGCTTACTGTTTCTGATCAGCATGGGAATTACCAATTCGGTGTAAAAACCGGATATATAGAAATTACCTATAAGTTTATTGGTTATAAAACCCATATTGAAAAGCATCTTTTAAAAGAAAATGATACCTTGGTTTTAAATATTCAATTAGAAGCTGAAAACGAAGAACTTTCTGAAATTGTAGTAAGTACAAACCGGAGAAAACAACGCGTTGCAGATTTAAGTGTTTCAATAAGCTTAATTAAACCTGAATACATTATACAAAACAGTATAATTAATGCAGATGATTTACTCAATCAAGTTTCAGGTGTGGAGATAATGGACGGACAAGCCTCTATTCGTGGCGGTAGTGGATACAGTTATGGAGCAGGCAGTCGCGTACTGGCATTAATAGATGGTATGCCGATTTTATCGGCTGATGCAGAAAATATAAAATGGCAGTTTTTACCTATGGAAAATATTGCAAGTATTGAAGTAATAAAAGGTGCATCTTCTGTTTTATATGGCTCATCAGCATTGAACGGAATTATTAATTTTAGAACAGCAAGTCCAAAAGTGAAAGCAGAAAATAATTTTTCTGTACAAACCGGAATTTATGATCGCCCACAACAAAAAAAATGGATATGGTGGGAAAATCCACGTACTTTCCAAAATTTTTCAATTTCACATTTAAAAAAATACAATAATACAGATGTTTCATTGAGTGGGGCTGTTCAAAATAACAATAGTTATCGAAAATTAAACGATGAACGGCTTATTCGTTTCAATGCACGAATAAAGCATTACAATAAAAACAAGCCTTCACTTAAATATGGCATAGCTATTAATTCAGGATATACATACAAAACAGATTTTGTACTATGGGAAAATGCAGACAGTGGCGCTTTAAAACAAAATCCGGAAACAGCCTCAAAAATGAAGGGTACATTTTTAACATTTGAACCATTTTTTAGTATCCAAAAAGATAATTTCAAGCATGATTTACGCATCCAAATTCAATATACGGGAAACAATTTTACTGAAAAAACACAAAACAACAGTAATGCACTATCATATTATGGCGAATATCAATTTATTTGGAAAATAAGAAAAAATATAGATTTAATTTCGGGTTTTTCAGGTACATATAGTCTAATTAGTTCAAAGTTTTACAATAATCATACTGCTGAAAATACAGCCGCCTTCAGCCAAGTTGAATATACTCCTATAAAAAAACTGAAACTAAGCGGCGGTGTTCGCTTTGAGTACAATACTTATGATGGTATTTCAGACAAGTTGGTACCTGTTTTTCGCATGGGATTAAATTTTAAGGCTACACCTTTCACTTTTTTGCGTGCTTCATTCGGACAAGGATACCGTTACCCATCCATTGCCGAAAAATATGCTTCGACAACACTCGGAACTATAAAGATTTTTCCTAATTTGGAAATAAAACCCGAAACAGGATGGACATCAGAACTGGGTATTAAACAAATGTTTCGTTTAGAATCGTTTAAAGGACAAATAGATTTATCATTTTTTTATTCAGAAAATACAGATATGATAGAATATTTATTTGGAATTTTTTCCGATAGTGAAACAGGACAAATGGATTTTGGTTTTCGAGCATCAAACATTGAAAATTCAAGTGTTTATGGAGTAGAACCACAAATTTCAGTTATAAAAAAGTCAGTTAATTCATCAATTGTAATTAATATAGGATATACTTATATGTATCCGGTTGAACAAAACACTTTAAATGCTAAGCAATATTTAAAATACCGCAGTAAACATTCATTAAAGGCAACTACCGCATTCTCATACAAGAAATTCCGATTAGGATTAAATACATTTTATAAATCTAAAATTTTAAATATCGACAATGTTTTCTTAAATCCGGCTACACGCGAGCAGATTTTACCCGGATTTTATAATTACTGGTTAGAAAATAATAATGGATATTTGGTTTTAGACGGAAACTTGGCATATATTATCAATAAAAAATTTGAACTGTCCTTTTCTGTTAAAAATTTAACAAATGTTGAATATATGGGACGTCCGG
>JALWNR010000270.1 GCA_027083715.1 Bacteroidales bacterium | reverse complement strand
ATTAAATATATTATTTTACATACGGCAACTATGTTTTTAACAGTATATTGTTAATAAACTAATTTAAAAAATATTCGATTTTAGCGATTATTTAGCTAATTTAGCGCTTCGTTTAAAAAAAGTGTTTTATTGTCTTAAATCGCCTTATTTTAAATATTAATTATAAACAGGCTATTAAATATAGTTTTGGTAATAGATGTATTGATCTGATATACAAATAAATACAATAAGTTAAATTAATAAATTACACTAATGTCTGAAAATTACGACAGAATTAAAATTGTTGATATTGAAGAAGAAATGAAATCCTCCTACATTGATTATTCAATGTCGGTGATTGTTTCAAGAGCATTACCCGATGTGCGCGATGGACTTAAGCCGGTACATCGAAGGGTTCTATTCGGAATGAGGGAATTGGGAATAACAGCTACCAAACCTTATAAGAAATCAGCAAGAATAGTGGGTGAAGTTTTAGGTAAGTATCACCCTCATGGTGATAGTTCAGTGTATTTTGCCATGGTACGTATGGCACAGGAATGGTCCTTACGTTATCCATTGGTGGACGGACAAGGAAACTTTGGTTCAATAGATGGCGACAGTCCGGCAGCTATGCGTTATACAGAGGCACGCTTAAATAAAATTGCTGAAGAAACTTTGGCAGATTTAGATAAAAACACTGTTGATTTTCAGCTGAATTTTGATGATACACTTGAAGAACCAACGGTTTTACCTACCAGAATTCCTAATTTATTGGTTAATGGAGCTTCTGGTATTGCTGTGGGTATGGCAACAAACATTCCTCCGCATAATTTGGGCGAAGTAATTGATGCAACTATTGCCACCATTGATAATCCTGAAATTACCATTGAGGAAATTATGCAGCATCTGAAAGCACCTGATTTCCCTACAGGAGGGATAATCTATGGCTATCAGGGAGTTAAAGATGCATACGCTACAGGAAAGGGCAGGGTAGTGGTACGCGCACGTGCTGAAATTGAAACTACTGACTCAGGCAGGGAAAAAATAGTTATTACAGAAATACCTTATCAGGTGAATAAAGCAGAGCTTATTCAGAAAGTTGCCGATATGGTTAATGATAAAAAACTAGACGGTATTTCTAATGCAAATGATGAATCGGATCGTACCGGAATGCGTATTGTTTTTGATATAAAACGCGATGCCATGGCGAGTATTGTTTTGAATAAATTATTCAAATATACTGCTTTACAATCTAGTTTTAGTATTAATACTATTGCACTGGTAAAAGGAAGACCCCAATTGCTGAATGTTAAAGAATTACTTGAACTCTTTATTGAACACAGGCATGATGTGGTACAACGCAGAACTCAGTACGAACTGGATCAGGCAGAGAAAAAGGCACATATTCTGGAAGGTTTAATCATTGCAATTGATAATCTTGATGAAGTTATTAAACTTATTCGTGCATCAAAAACTCCCGAAGATGCGCGAAACGGATTAATGGAAAGATTTAATTTGTCGGAAATTCAGGCTAGGGCTATTTTAGATATGCGCTTGCAAAAATTAACCGGTCTGGAACGTGATAAATTAAAAGCAGATTATGAAGAATTAATGAAGCTGATTGCTCATTTAAAAGAAATACTTGCCGATAAACTTTTAAGAATGCAAATAGTTAAGGATGAACTATTTGAAATCAAAGAAAAGTATAATGATGAGCGTCGTACAGAAATTCAATATTCATCCGAAGAATTTAATCCCGAAGATTTTTATGCCAATGAAGATGTGGTTATAACCATTTCGAAACTAGGCTATATAAAACGTACTGCTTTAACTGAATTTAAAACACAACATAGGGGAGGAACCGGTGCAAAAGGCAGTACAACTCGTGATGCTGATTATCTGGAACATCTTTATATTGCATCGATGCATAATACTATGTTATTTTTTACCGAGAAAGGTAAATGTTTCTGGTTAAAAGTTTATGAAATTCCCGAAGGAAGTAAAACATCAAAGGGCAGAGCCATTCAAAATATGCTGAATATTGCACCGGATGATCGTGTGAAAGCCTATGTTAATGTTGAAACTATTACGGATCAGGAATATGTAGATAGCCACAATATTATATTATGTACCGAAAAAGGGATTGTGAAAAAAACAAGTTTACGCGACTATTCACGTCCACGCCAAAATGGTATTAATGCAATTGGTATTCGTGAAGGAGATAATTTGTTGCAAGCGCGTTTAACAGATGGTAATAACGAAGTTATTATTGCTGCACGTTCGGGCAAAGCAATCCGTTTTAATGAAAGCACAGTTCGTACAATGGGACGTACTGCAACAGGCGTTAAAGGCATAAATATTGCGGCAGAAGATAAAGTAATTGGTATGATTTGTATTGGCGATCAGGAAGAAACTGTTTTAGTGGTATCGGAAAAAGGTTATGGAAAACGTTCTAAACTAGAAGATTATCGAATAACCAATAGGGGAGGTAAAGGTGTTAAAACACTGAATGTTACCGAAAAAACCGGTAAACTAATTTCAATTAAAAATGTGAAAGATACTGATCATTTGATGATTATTAATCGTTCCGGTTTAACTATAAGAGTGGCAGTTTCGACCATTCGAGTTTCTGGAAGAGCAACACAGGGTGTTAAATTGATAAATATTAAAGGCAAAGATTCTATTGCTGCTGTTGCCAAAGTTACAATAAGTGATGATGGTGATGAAAACGGAGAAAATTCGGTAACAGAAGAAAGTGTAGAATAGTTATTATCATCGGGCTATAGGTGTTGTAAAAAATATTGGTAAAATTTAAAAAAAGTTTACTTTTGCAAATATTACAAAAACTAAATATTTAAAAATGAAAAAAATAGCTTTATTAATGATTGGAGTAGTTTTGAGTTTTTCTTTAAGTGCTCAAACTACTACACCTCAAACTGCAGAAAGCTTATTGAAGGCTAAAGAAAAAAGTGATGCAGATATACAAAATCCAAAAAAAGCGGCAAAAATGGCTACTTGGGTAAAAAGAGGAAACACATATCTTGATCTTTTACAGTTTAATATTAAAGGACTGTGGGTAGGTATGCCGACAGAAGGTTTAAGCGGCGCTGAAATACTCGTTGGAAAGCCACAGAAAATTATGACCCAAGGAAATAAAGAAGACTGGATTTATGATCGCATTACTTTGCATTTTGTAGATAAAAAACTTGTCAGTTGGGATGAAACGAAACCATTGATTGAAAGTAATGGTGAAGATATTGCAATGGAAGCTTATCTAAAAGCTTGGGAATTAGACGAAAAGGGTAAGTTGAAATCAGATAAAACTTTTTTAGCCAATATAGCAACTTTAAGAGGCATGTTTGCAAGCAAAGGTGTTGAATATTATAACAAAGCTGAAAAAAGCAAAGAGCCTGAAATGTTTAAAAAATCTGTTGCTGAGCTGGATAAAGCATTAAAACTTGGGGAATTTCCAAAAAATGAAGCTGATTCGTTATTTGATCCCGGATTAGTTGCTTATTATGCCGGAGTAATTGCTCAGACAGGAAAACAATATGATTTGGCAGAGAAATATTATAAAATGTGTATTGAAAAAAATTGGCAAGAAGATAAAGCTTATAATTCATTAGCATCGCTGTATGCAGAGCAGGATAAACACGATGAAGAATTGAAAGTATTACAAGAGGGATTTGATAAATATCCGGATTCAAAATCTTTATTGTTAAGTTTTATTAATTACTATTTAAGAACCGGCGAGTCAGAAAAAGCTTTGGAAAAATTACAAAAAGGGATTAAAGATAATCCTGATAACCAATCGTATTATTATGCAATTGGTACTTTGTACGATGCAATGGTTTTGGATACAACAGATAAATATAGCAAAGAACAAAAAGAGAAGTTTGAAAAGCTAG
This sequence comes from Bacteroidales bacterium, assembly GCA_027083715.1. Classification (GTDB taxonomy): domain Bacteria; phylum Bacteroidota; class Bacteroidia; order Bacteroidales; family NBLH01; genus NBLH01. The sequence goes on along the minus strand of JALWNR010000270.1, from coordinate 1,128 downwards.
CTATTGATAATTATAAAAAAGCCATAGAAATAAAAGATGATTATTTTGATGCAATTTATAATTTAGGCGTATTGTATTACAATAAAGGTGTGTATGTACTGAAAGAAGCTCAGGATATTCCGCCAAGTCAAAATGCTAAATACGAGGCGGAAAAACAAAAAGCAATAGAATTTTTTAAACAGGCATTACCATATATGGAAAAAGCACATGATATTAATTATCGTGACAGAAATACTATTTTGTCATTGTCTACAATATATCTGAAACTGCAGATGTATGACAAGCAAAAGGAAATGAAAGAACTTTTAGATTCTCTTCCAGAAGAAAATTCACCCTTAGATAATTAATAACAATTTAATGAGCAGGACTGATAAATTACAGTCCTGTTTTATTTTTAAAACTCTATTTAACATAATATAAATTATAAGACAAGCTTATAGTTGATAAAAGCCATCTTTCTTCATCTACAGTGATGTAAAATCAGTGATAATTTGTGTTCATCTGTGGACAAAATACATCCGCAGATTACTCAGATTACCGCAGAACTAAGGAATGTTAGTGGTGATTATACAAACGTTGTTCAAGGCAATTGAACAAATAAGATGTAAAATCAGTGATAATTTGCGTTCATCTGTGAACAAAATACATCCGCAGATTATTCAGATTACCGCAGAACTATCAAACTTGTGTCCTTCATTAAAAAAAAAGAGAACTTAACGAGCTCTCCTTTAAATAATTGATATATTTTAAATTGTTTATTCTTCCATGACAATATACTTAAAATTCAAACCGATAAGCTTTTCATATTGCTGTCCTGAATCCAGCATATCATAATCATCTTCATAATAATACCACCAAATAGTTACTAAGTCTTTAGCCAAACTATCTCTAATAAGTAAAAACAATTTAGCAATTTGCTTTGAGGATGCAGTATTATAATAATCCAGCTTAAATTCTAAAGCCATGTTTATAGGTACCTGATCGGAATTAAAGAATTTTTCAACCCAGTTAAGAATGGGTTCATAAAAGTCTAAAGCATCAGGAGGCAAAGATTTTCCACTAATTATAAATTTATTTTCTTCAATATTAAAATTAACTTCCGGTGTATAACTTGATTCAGCTAAATAT
>JALWNR010000269.1:6443-19019 GCA_027083715.1 Bacteroidales bacterium | reverse complement strand
AATGCCACTCTTTACGAGGTGCTTTTTGCCAATAAAGAAGCAAAATCTTATGCGTGGCCTGACCCAATAGGTGAAGGTTATCAAAATACTGAAGCAGAGGGAGACAAACGTAATGTTGAAGGTGCGGATGGAAAACCATGGAAAGGATATGGTTTCTTTATCCAAAAGTATCTTTGGGAAGAATACCGTAAATTTGGTTTAGGACACGGTCATGATTTAGCTGATTTTGATACTTATCATAAAGTTCGCGGATTAAAATGGCCTGTTGTAAATGGTAAAGAAACTTCTTGGCGATTTAATTCAAAATACGACCCGTATGCCAAAGAGCAAAACTATGGTGATTTTGCTTTTTATGGGCCGGCATTAAAAGAAATACCACAAGGAACACTTAAAGGACCTGATAAAAGCAAAGGAAAAGTAAATCTTAAAAATAAAGCTAAAATTTTCTTCCGTCCGTATATGGATCCGGTTGAAATGCCTGATAAGGAATATCCATTCTGGGCTTCATCAGGTCGTGTACTTGAACATTGGCATAGTGGTACAATGACTATGCGTGTGCCTGAATTATACAGAGCCGTTCCCGAAGCATTATGCTATATGAATCCCAAAGATGTGCAAGCGCTCGGTCTTAAAGATGGTTCGTTGGTATGGTTAGAGTCGCGCAGAGGAAAAATCAAAGCACATGTGCAAACACGCGGAAGAAATAAACCGCCCAAAGGTTTGGTTTTTGTTCCTTGGTTTGATGAAAAAGTTTTCATCAATAAAGTTTCATTAGATGCAACATGCCCGATGTCAAAACAAACAGACTTTAAAAAATGGGCAGTGAAAATTTATAAAGCTTAGGCTTTTAAACTTATCAAATGAAAAAGAAAGACAAAGTGGCTACAAGACGAGACATACTAAAAACTTTACTCAAAGGTGGCGGTTATTTAGGTATAGGCGGACTTACTTGGGGTGCTTATCTTAACGAAGCCAAATCAGAGCCCATGATTTTACGTCCGCCGGCAGCTATTGATGAAGAGGAGTTTGTTAAAGCTTGTGTTAAATGTGGAACTTGTGTTGAAGCATGTCCTTATGATACTCTTAGGCTTGGAACACCGGGCGACACCAAACCGGTTGGAATGCCCTATTTTGTACCAAGGGAGATAGCTTGCGAAATGTGTCCCGATATTCCATGCGTGCCTGTTTGTCCATCTGGTGCTTTAGATATTAACAAAGTTCAAACTTTTGATGAAAAAAAGCAAGAAAAGGTTTTGGATATAAATAAAGCTCAGATGGGAGTGGCAATCATCGACAATGAATCGTGCATTGCCTTTTGGGGAATTCAATGCGACATCTGTTACAGGGCATGTCCTTTAATTGATGAAGCTATAAAATTGGAGTACACCCAAAACGAGCGAACAGGAAAACATGCTTTTTTACGCCCTGTGGTTGATAATGCGGTATGTACCGGCTGCGGATTATGTGAAAATGCTTGTGTTACGGAAAAGGCATCTATAAGAGTACTTCCCAGAACACTGGCAACTGGAAAAGCCGGTGATCATTATATTAAAGGCTGGGATAAAGAAGATGAAAAACGCATGAAAGAAAAAGAAGGCGAAGAGCAACAGGAAAAAGTCAGTGACAAGGCACTTGAATACCTTAACGGAGATTGGGAGGATTTAATTGATGATTAAATTGCTAAGCCAAAATAAATACTTGATTTTAAGAAGAATAACTCAGTCAGGTATTCTACTACTTTTTATTGGTGGTAATTATTGGGGCTGGAATATTTTAAAAGGTGATTTAAGCACTGCAAATTTTTTTGATCTTTTTCACCTAAGTGATCCGTATATGGTAATACAAACATTTGCAGCCGGTTATATTTTGGCGAATGATGTTTTGCTGGGAACATTGATTATTTTATTGTTCTATACTTTTATTGGCGGAAGAAGTTTTTGCAGCTGGGTATGTCCTATGAATATTGTTACCGATGTGGCTGTACGCATCCGAAAACTTCTAAAACTTTATCAGGATGATATTAAAGTACCCATTAATCGTAATTTCAGATATTGGATTTTGGGCTTAAGTATTGTTGTATCCGCTTTTGCGGGGATCGCTGCTTTTGAGCTGATAAGTCCGGTATCTATGTTGCATAGAGGACTAATTTACGGAATGGGATTTGGTTGGGCAGCGATATCTGTGGTTTTCTTTTTCGATATTTTTGTTATGCAAAACGGTTGGTGTGGTTATGTATGCCCATTAGGAGGATTTTATTCCTTAATTAATCGCTTTTCACTTTTTAAAGTGAAACATAATCATGAAACTTGTACTGCATGCAATAAATGTTTGATTGTATGCCCTGAAAAACAAGTTTTATTGCCTTACATCAATAAAATTTCTATTAAGATAAAAGGAATGGAATGTTCTAACTGTGGACGATGTGTTGATGTTTGTGAGGATAATGCGCTATGTTTTTCTTTAAATAACTACAAAAAATAATTTTAAAACTTAATAAAATGAAAAAACTAATATTAATTATCAATCTAATATTTGCAGTATTAGTTGTTGGTTGCAGCTCTGGAGGGGATGATAATACGGCAGAGAATAAAAAAAATGATGGAACGGCTTTTAGAAAAGGTGATTTGTTTAGCGAAAACTTTGATTTAGGTGAAATGGCTACTGTTAAATCAAATATTCCGGGTTTAAGCCAAAAAGTAGATCGTGCTTTTGAAAACGCACCTCCTCTAATTTCTCATCAAATGCAAGGCTTTGATTTGATTACTCTTGATGTGAATACTTGCTTAACTTGTCATATGCCGGATAAAGCAGTTGCAGCAAAAGCAACACCTATGCCGGCAACACATTTTAAAGCTTTTCGTCCGGAGATAAAATTAATAAACGGAAAATATGTTTTATACGAAGAAGGTAATCAAGTAGAAATTCGTGATTTAAAAGGGAAAATGGATATGGGACGTTATAATTGTACCCAATGTCATGTTCCTCAAACAAATGCTGAATTGGATGTGAAAAATACTTTTCAAGCAGAATTTAGAGATACTACAAATAAACACAAGTCTAATTTAATTGAAAAGTTTGATGAAGGTGTACAGTAGTTTCTGAATGATTGAGAGATTGAATGATTGTGATTTTATTTTCTAATTCACTCATTCTCTCAATCTTTTGTTTTCTCAGTTAAAATAAACCGTTTTTTATGAAACTATTTTTTGCTTTGATTGTTCTGAGTGGTATTTTAATAGTTCAAAATACTATTAAAGTACAATATTCAATTAAAGCCTCGGGAGATGTATCCGATTTTATATATGAAAACGAAAAATTATATGTTGCTACTATGCAAGGAGCAATAGATATTATTGATTTGCCGGCAAAAAAAATCTTAAATCAAATAAAATTTGAAAAAATTAAAGATTTTCAAGACAATAATATCTATCCAAGAGTCTATTCAATTGATAAATTACCGGGACAAAATAAAATTTTAGCTGTATTGCAGGCAACAAATGGCTACCAAGATGTATTTTTAATTGAAAATAAGCAAAAAATAAAAATTAAAGATGCCGCAAAGGACCGTTTAATGATAAAAAGAGCAAAATTTATTAATGCAGATACTATTTTACTGGGTTTATTCAGTGATGAAATTATTTTATGGTCAATACGCAATAAAAAACAGATATATAAAAAACAAATCAGTACTTCTTCATTATCGGATTATACGGTGGATAAAAGTAGAAAATTAATAATTACTTGCGATGAAAGTGGAGCTACTTATTTGATTAGTGCTGAAAATGGTAAAACTATTGTAAAGTTTGAAGGATTAATTAAAGATCGTGCTTTTTCTGTTGATTATAAAAATTTGGTATTTATCAGTGGTGGTAAAGACAGGAAAGTAGCCGTTTATTTTTTACAAGGAAGAAAATCTTATACTATAAATTCCGGTTTTTTTGTTTTAAGCGTTGCTTTAAGTCCATCAGCTGAATTTGGAGCATATTCAGCTAATGAAAACGGAGATGTGGTTGTATTTAATATCAAAACCAAAAAAAAGTTACATACATTAAAAGGACAGAACGAAAATATTTCAAAAATTTATTTTATTGATGAAAAACAAATTATCACAACATCAAACAATGAATTTATTAAAATCTGGAAACTAAATTAAAAAAATATGACATTATCAAGTATATTAATTCAAGCAATGCCTGAAAATATTTTAAAACTCATAGAACAAATCAAAAATGTTGATTTTTGTGAATATCATCTTCATGATGAAAGTAAAGGCAGCATTATTGTAACCGTTGAAGGTAAAAATACAGGTGAAGAAATGCAAAAATTAGGCGAAATTCAAAAAATGGACTATGTAATTTCTGCCGAAATGATTTATGCTTATCATGAAGATGAGTTGGAACAAATGCGTGAAAATCTGGAAGTATCAAGTATTCCCAATTGGCTGAATAAAGATGATGTGGATGCTAAGGACATTGTTTATCACGGAGACCTAAAAAGGCGAAAGAGCAATTTTTAATCGCCAATAGTGCCGCCAAACAGTATAGAATAAGTATAAGGTTTCCTCCGGTTTTAGGTCTTTGTATTGACTGTAAAGCGTTCTGGTTTTCCTTAATCAGCATTATTGAACCATTGAAAGAAATTGTTTTTACCGTATCATTATCAAGTTTTTTTATTCTTTCAGTTTCCACATATCCGCAATAAGCCATACAAATTGTGTCGGAGGGAAATTTGCGCTACATACCGGGCATTTTTGCATAATTAATTTGTTAATGTATAATTTGTCTTATTATACAAATTTAAGCTATTTTCGTGAAATATTTAAATTGGTCAATTATGCGTAAAATTTCTTTCATTTTTCTGTTAATATTTACTTTGCAAGCATGTGAACTTGCTGATGTCAATAAAGCTGATGTAGTATCGATTGATAAACAAAAACTACTAAAGATGGTAAATGATTTACGTAAAAAAGGTTGCAACTGTGGAGCTGACTATATGCCTCGGGTAGATGCACTGGAATGGGATGATGAATTGGAGCGTGCAGCAACAGCACACAGCATAGATATGAATGAAAACAGCTACTTTAGTCATACAAGCCTTGATGGTTCTTCTTTTGCCGACAGAATTAACGGGACAGCCTATGAAGGTCATGCAGGTGGAGAAAATATAGCCGTAGGCTATATCACAGAAGAAGAGGTGTTTAACGGATGGAAAAATAGTGAAGGACATTGTAAAAACATGATGAACGCTAATTTTACGGATATAGCTGTGGGTAGAAGCGGAAATTATTGGACAATGAATTTTGGCATAAAATAACCGACACAATCTGCACATCAAGAATTTTTAATTATTTTCTGCTACATTATAAAACAGGTTCTACTTTAAACGAATTGTTTTAGTTTAAAGGGATATTAATATACTGGTCATTGGTTAACCCGCAAAATTCACCGCTTTTGTCATAGCTGTATTGTAATACCTTTGTTAGCAACACATTAAACTGGCTTTATTACAAAATAAACGCACTCAAATTTGGGTGTTGCTTGAAATTCTCTTCACGCATCTACTTCGTTACGAATTCCTTGAAATATAAAGATATGTCGGCGGAATTCGGTGCCTTGTATCTGCATAAAGAAAATTTCATGAATTATTGCGGTTAAAATCAGGCTACGGAATTGCTTTTAGAAACAAAAAATTAATTTGAGATTCAAAAAGACTCTTAAATCCATTCAGCTTATCAATTTAAAATACTTATTTTCAACAAATTAAATCACACAAAAAGAATTTTACACATCTTTTACATAATTTCATAACAGATATAAACATCTTTATATCTAAATTTGTATATAATTTTAAAATATTTAATTATGAAAAATATAGTCTTAAAAGGATTTGGAATAATTGCCGTATTTGCAATTATCATCGGTTTTACTTCTTGCGAAGAAAGCATAGTAGAAGATTTGAATATTTCCGAAACCACAGAAAATAGCACAGACTCGCCGTCTGTAGATGAAACAGCAACAGAGAATATTGATGAAGATGCAAAAAGTTCATTAACTTTTATGCGTGAAGAAGAAAAGTTAGCACATGATGTTTATGTGTATATGTTCGATTTATGGGGACTAAACACCTTTTATAATATATCAAAAAGCGAAACAGTGCATACTGATGCCGTAAAAGGTTTATTAGATTACTACGAAATTGAAGACATAGCTTTATCCGAAGAAGGAAAATTTGCCAACGAAGATCTACAAAACCTTTACAATGCTTTAATCGACATGGGTGATAGCAGCCTTGTGGACGGTTTACTTGTTGGTGCTACCATAGAAGAAGTTGATATTGTTGACCTTGATGAAGCAATGGCTGCATGTGAGGTGGATACGATTGTAACTGTTTACAGCAGATTAAGAAAAGGCTCCACAAATCACCTGAGAGCTTTTGTTGGGCAATTAGCATCAAATGGAATATCCTATTCTCCACAGTATTTATCGCAAGAAGAATTTGATGCAATAATAAATAATTAATGTTTTTTGCTCCTATTATTAAGGGCAAATAGTTTTGGTTAATAATAAGTCCGATATATTTATCGGGCTTATTTTTGAAACTATTCTAATTTACATCTTCTTAATTTTAAATTCAACCCGCCTGTTTTTTATTTCAATAGCCTCAGATCCGGTACCAAGCGGTCTGGTGCCTCCATAACCTTTTCCCGAAATTCGTGCTGCTTCTATGCCATGAGCAACCAAGTAACTTTTAACTGCGTCCACTCTTTTTTGTGATAAATCAAGCAATAAATCCGGCTTACCGCGCGTATCAGTATGTCCCGAAAGTTCAATTTCCATTCTCGGATACATTTTCATTAATTGTACCAAGCGATTTAGTTCGGGATAAGAAGTTTCTAAAAACTCGGCTTTACTTTTTTTAAACTGTATATTTTTTAAATTAACTACCTGACCGGTTTCAATGGGTACCAAATATAAATTCTTTTTTATTTCTTGATATTTAGAAACTTTACTCAAATCCAAATGCTCATTTACTGCAATATATCCAACAGACTCAGCACGAATACCGTATTTTTTTCCGTAAGGTAGAACTATTTTATAGCTTCCGTTTTGAGCATTGGATTTTACGCTACCTACTTTTGCTCCGGTATTCAAATCTTCATAAATAATTTTTACTCCTATCGGATTTTTTGTTTTTTTATCATATACTTTTCCTGATAATAAAACGACAGGGTCAGGTTTGGCTTCTTTATACATTTTTATTTCAAAAACATCTTCGTTTCCGTAGGAGTTTTTTGCAGATACCAGATAGGCATAATCGCCTTTTGCCGCTATGGAATAATAGGTATCCCATTCATTGGAATTAATTGTTGGACCAAGGTTTTGTGGTTTTGACCACTTTCGCCAACTATTATCTAAACGTTTGCTCACAAAAATATCTGCACTTCCATACCCGGGATGTCCGTATGAATAAAAATACAGGGTTTTGTTATCAGAAGCAATAAAAGGGGTACCTTCATTAAAAAAAGTATTTAAATCAGTACCCATATTAAAAGGTTTGCTGTATTCCCCATTGGGCAAACGAAAACTTACATATAAATCTTTTTCTCCGTATGAATCATCACGTTCAATCGACATAATTAGTACTTTTCTGTCCACAGTAGGACAGTAACTTTCGTATTCGTTACGATTGTAAAAATCTTGAATAACAACCTTCTTTGGAACAGACCAACCATCAGGAGTACGGTGTGAAATGGAAATTCCCTGATCACTTAAAAACTCACCGGTTGCCGTATATAAACCTTCAAGCCAAAGCGTATTATTATCGGGCGAAACAGCAATTACCAAGTTATCACCGGCATTATTAATGGGCGGTTCCATACGTTTTAACACAGTCCAGCTACCATCTTTTCTACGAGTAGCATACCATATATCATATTTTTTCTCAGCACCGATATTCTGCGGATGATTTTGGCGAGCCACATACAATGTTTTCCCATCAGGCGAAATAATCGGTGCTATTTCAGAATATTTTGAATTGATATTTTTTCCAAGATTCTTCTTTTTATAGTTTGGATTAATGTTTTTTACCAGATTTATACTTCTACGATTATATTGTACCTTTAAATAATCTACTTGTATGGTCATATTATGATAAAGCACAAATCCTATTTGATTACCCAAAAACGGTAAATAATTAAGAGAAACAACTTTTTGATTATTAATAAAAAAATCTAACTTGCCAAACTTATACCGTATAGCCAGCTTATTAAACTGCCCTTTTTTAATAGATGCAGTTTTTGTCCACTTTTTATAATTCTGCCAGTTTTCATTTTTATATCCTCCTATACTATAATATCCATTTTCGGATATTAAAAAATTATAGCTGTTTGACCAAGATGAAGCCCCCCACACAATACCATAGCCCCAATCTTCTACTCCTGCAATATGTTTAATACTTGCCTCAATATAAAATTCTTTATCTTTATCAATAATAAATTCGCGCCAAAAGTTATATGATGCAGTTGTGCGTTTGTGCTCTATTTCATAAACACCGGATTTTATTGCAGCATGTATATCACTATTATTGGCAATACTCCATGAATATTTATTATTATCGAAACCATCATAAAAAGTAACATCATATTGAGCAATAATTTGGAAAGAAATAAAAAACAAGAAAAGTACTCCCGTAAATTTTTGTAGCATAATAATTTATTTTATATAGTGTTCTTAAACAAATTTCAGGTATTTTTTTATTAAAAACAAGACTATTTGATAAAAATAAAAAAGCTTTCCATAAAAATAATATGAAAAGCTAAATCGAAAATATTTTCTAATGGAAAATTTAAGCTAAAGTTTCACAATCGTACCAGTTTCTTTAATTTGATAGTTTTCAACCGAAGTATTTCCATCTAAATCATCAAAACTTACCGTTATTTTAAGATTTTTATCGATCTTACCTTCTGTAATTGTATATTGTCCTGCCTGAGGACCTGCACCTAACATTTCTAATGAAGCAAAATCAATACTAGAAATTAAATCTCCCTTATTATTGTAGGTACATAAATAAAAATAAACTGATCCCATTTCAAAGCGTCCATATACAATGGCTATAAAATTATCAGTTTGCAAAGGATTACTTACAAAATAAAAATCAGTATATTCTGCCATTTCTTCAAAATCGGCTTTTTTGAGTTTTTCCGCTTTGGCAAGATATTTTATTTGTTTTTCTAAAGGAATTTTAGCATAAATATTTTCTGCATCATCTTCAAAATCAGGCTTTAATTCATAAGGCAATGAAGAATGTGGAAATTTATCTACAAACTCCCGGAAATCAGTACTAATTTGTGGTTTTAGTTCTTGTTTAGCATCGGTAGTTTCTTCATTACTCACAGAGCTTGTTATTTCTTCAATTTTCACATCACCGGGCATCTTATCTTGCTGTGTATCATTACCCGTTCCCTCCTCCTCGCCACATGACCATACGATTAATGAAACAAATAAGAAGGTTAAAAATAGCTTCTTCATAAAAATAAATTTTAATAGTTATTGTTTAGTAAGTTTATTAAAGTCAAATATTGACGTAAAATTGTAAAATAAACTTTAATCATGCAAATAAAATTATATTTTTTTAACCCTATTAGCATCTTGCTGAGGATTTGGAACTGGGTAGAATAAAAGCAATTCAATATTTAATTTAAATAATACGTCAAAATAAACAACTGAAAAACAGCGATATACACATATCATTACATTATCACTTATAATAAACTATCAGATAAACTCATGTGTATGCGAATAAATTTTCTTAGCTTTTTATCAAATTATTTAAAACTAAAATAGATGAAAAGCCTACTATTAACCTGCTTACATGCTAAGATTAAGCTTGTTTTTATACTGTGTTTTATTCCGGGTGTTTTTGTTTACCAGTTGTCCGCACAGGATTCTTATTTAATAAGTAGTTTACAAAAAACAATTGATGAAAACAATACAAAGCTTTATATAGATAGCACAAATCAAAGACAAGTCCGACCTTGGGGTTTGAGTATATACGGAGGCAGTCCTTCGCTAATTGTATCTGTTTCTGCTGATTATTTTGTAAATTCCAATATAAACCTTGAAATTGGTGGGGGTGCTTTTGGGTTCTTTGGCGGCGGTAAATATCATTTTTTCGGAAAAACAACAAAGAACTGGACTCCATACACAGGAGCTTTTCTTGCAGTCTACGGAGAAACTGTCGGAACAGACTATTTATTCTATTTTCCGGTCGGGATTCAGTACATAGGCAAAAAAGGTTTTAATTTTGCTGTTGAGCTTGCCGTTACCAGCGAAAGTGTTTTCCCCGACATTCCTGTGTGGTGGGGCGTAAAAATTGGCTATAGATTTAAAAAAAGGTAAAATAGTATAGCCGGCAAGTAGATTACCCGCCGGCTTTGTATATTTAAATTACTTACGAATAGTCATTTCATCAATCAAGTGTTTTGCTCCGCCTAATTTATCCATAATGAACAACACATAACGAATATCCACATTAATCGTACGTTGCAAATCCGGTTCAAAAGCAATATCACCACTCATCGCTTCCCAGTTACCATCGAAAGCCAAACCAATCAGCTCACCATTTCCGTTCATAATCGGGCTGCCTGAATTACCTCCGGTAATATCGTTGTTTGAAATAAAACAAACACGCATTGTTCCATCAGCATCGGCATATTGTCCGTAATCTTTTTTATTGTACAACTCTTTCAATTTTTCAGGCACCGAAAATTCAAAATCACCGGGAATTTCTTTTTCCATAACACCCGCCAAAGTAGTGTAATAATCATAAATTACACCATCGCGAGGACGATAATCTCCTACTTTACCGTAGGTAAGACGCATGGTAAAGTTTGCATCGGGATAGAAGTTTTTATCCGGTTGCATTTCTATTAAGCCTGCAAGGTACAAACGGCGACCTTTTGCCAAATCTTCATCATATTTTTTCGATGCAGCGCGCAACTCATCATATTTTGCATATACCGATTTTGCAGCAATATAAGCAGGATCTTTTTCCAAACTTTCCTTGGTCGGATTTTTCATAAACTCGTCAAATTTTGCCTGACTTGCAAAAACAGAATTGGCATACAAATCATCAACATATTTGGCAAAATCACCTTTGTATTGATTTTCAATGATTTTAAAGAAATCAGGATGATACTTTTTATCTACATCATTGTAAAACAATTTTAACATAGCTACCGCGATTTTTTTATCGGTTGGCATACTGTAATCTTTGTAGAAACGTGCAGCATAAGTTTTTGCCTCATCGGGCTTTTCCAGCATTTCGGCAATACGGTTAGCAAAATAATAAATTTCAATGCCTCTAATCATTGTCTCCGAAATGTATTGAGCTGCACTCACATACTCTTTACGTCCTTTGTAAGCATTCTCAATCAAAGTAAGTGCTTCACCATATTTAGCCTGACGTTTTGGGTCGGCAGCATACCATTTGCGGAATTGTTCTTCCATAGCTTGCTTTTTGGCACGAACATTCAGCTTTTTCAAACCACGGTTCATCCCGATTGAATTTTTCCAGTAATTACTTGAACGTGCAAATTTTGAAGAATACTGAATTCTGATTTTCTCATCAGCCTTCATATCTTTCATCATAATTTCCTGACGAATACCGCGGATTTTAATACGATTGGTATTGGTTACATCAATCAACTCATCTATTCCGTAAGATGTCATGTAACGATTGGTACGTCCGGGATAACCTATAATCATGGTAAAATCGCCCGGCTGAACACCTTTTAATGAAACAGGAATGTGATATTTCGGCTTCAAAGGAACATTATCGGGTGAGTATTCTGCCGGTTTACCGTCTTTGCTCATATAAACGCGGAAAACACTAAAATCACCTGTATGGCGAGGCCAAACCCAATTGTCGGTATCATAACCAAATTTTCCAATCATTTCAGGAGGTGTTCCTACTAAACGCACATCTTTATACACCTGATAAACTACAAGGTAGTAACTATTGCCGTTAAAAAATGAACGAACACTTGCAGTATAACCGGTTCCTTTTGTTGCCTTAGAAACAATTTTATCACTAATTTTTTTAATTACTGCATCGCGCTGTTCTTCAGTCATTTTGTCGTTCAGTTTTTTATAGATTTGTTCAGTAACATCCTCAATACGTACTAAAAAACGAACTGATAAACCGGGAATAGGCAATTCATCCTTAAATGATTTTGCCCAAAAACCATCGCGCAGATAATTGTGCTCTACCGTAGTTTGCGATTGGATAGCTCCGTACCCGCAATGATGGTTAGTTAAAAGCAAACCTTTATCCGAAACAATTTCGGAAGTACAACCTCTGCCAAAAATCGGGATAGCATCTTTAAGGCTTGCATGGTTCAGGCTGTAAATATCTTCAGGGCTTAATTTAAAACCCTGTTTCTTCATATCGGCATAGTTTTTATTCAAAAGCGAAATAATCCACATGCCTTCGTCTGCCTTTGCACTGAAATTAAACAACACAAAAGCAATCAATAATAAGCTGATATACTTTTTCATAATTTTTATTGTTTGATTT
>JALWNR010000269.1:0-6433 GCA_027083715.1 Bacteroidales bacterium | reverse complement strand
AAATTAAAATATTAATTGAATGCCCGAAAATATTTTAAAGCAGAAAAAGCAAGTCCCGCAAGAACTTGCTTTTTTATAACAAGTGCTCATTCAATAGTTCGTTAAATTTTTATAAGACATTAAAATTCAAATGTTTACAAAACAGTAAAACTAAATCTTAGTATGCTGATTTTCAGTAAATTAATTCACTTTTCACTCTTCACCCTTCATTTCTTAACGAAGTATTGTTCATTAGAAAGATAATTAATTTGTAGCTTTTTCTTCAAGCACCTAAATTTCAAAAGTTTCAAGTAATTTCCACACAAAATAAATTGTGGTGGCAAGAGCCGAAATTATGGGAAGTAAATTGTAGCTTTTACGTAGTAAAACAAAACGTGGTGCACTGAAAAAGAAAAAATAAAGCGGGAAAAGTGCGATAAAATCCAATATGCGTGATGTTCTGTTTGGATCAACAATTTTATCGGTATCAAGCATCATATATTTTAATATAGCCGTTGAAAAATCAGTAAATAATGATACTAAGAGCAATACAGGAACATAAACATAAAAATAATTTATGGTTCCAAAAACAAAACGAGTTTTAAAATCAAGTGCCGAAATGGTCATTAAAGTCATAAATAAACCGATAAATATCAAAATGTAGGTATATTGCTGATTTTGAGTAAACAGGGAACTTTCAGCGCCCATTCCGAGAATATCAAAGGAAGGCATCATTAAAATAACACCAAAACCACTAATAAGAATAAATGTTAAAATATTTGCCGAATTTTTCAGGTTCTTTTTCCGTCCACGCACATATGGTTTTTCTTTATACGAACTCATCATCCCAATAAAAACCAGAACAATAATAAAAAGCAGATAAATACCAAGCAGATAAAATATACCCGATTGATTTTTACTACTCAACACATTTAAGAAAAAAGTGTTTACAGGTTCAAAATATAACGAATGCAAAGTATCAATTAAAACAGTTATCAGCACCGTAGCCCAAAACCATTTTGATTGTTTGGTAATGTAATTGGTAAGTTTCTTAAACATTTTTTAATTATTTGGCGATTATTGGTTCTACATTTTGATAAAATGAGGGTACAAACAAATTTAATTAAATTATTTTTCTATTCATAAAATAAGCAATATTGTTTGATAAAATAAACTGTTGCATTGATTATTATTGATACTTTTGTTGTCGAAAATTTTCAGTTATGAGCAAAATTAGAAACATCGCTTTATTTGCACACGTTGATGCGGGAAAAACAACCATTACCGAAAACTTACTTTTTTCAGGTGGAAATATCCGCACAAAAGGCAATGTAGATAAAGGAACCAGCCAAACTGATTTTTTGGAGATTGAAAAAGAGAAAGGTATTTCGGTTCGTTCTGCTTGTGTTTCTTTTCAAAAAAGCGAATTTACAATCAACTTAATTGATACGCCCGGACACATTGATTTTTCTTCGGAAACGGAACGTGCACTTTCGGCAATTGACGGTGCTGTTTTAATTATTTCGGCTGTTGAAGGCGTGCAATCGCATACCGAAACATTGTGGCATTTATTACAAAAACTGAACATTCCCACCATTTTCTTTATCAATAAAATTGACCGTTCAGGAGCCGATGTGGAATTGGTTATTGATGAAATCAATAAAATCCTGACAAAAAATACCATTAGCCTGCAAAAAGCTGAAAATGAAGCAAGTGATAGTGCATTTGTATCAAACTTATTCAATGAAAATACGGAAACGAATATTGAACTCATTGAAACCATTGCCGAACAAAATGAGCCTTTACTTGAAAAATTTCTTGACGATGAAACAATTACTTTCAATGAATTGAAAACAAATTTGCAACAAGCTGTTCACAGCTGTAAACTGTTCCCTGTTTTGTTCGGAGCTGCAAAAAATGAAGTGGGAACTGCTGAATTACTCGATGCAATTATTGATTATTTGCCTGCACCAAAAGCTGAAAATAATGAACTTTCGGGCTATATCTACAAAGTAGAACACGACAAAACATTGGGCAAAATTTGTCATGTTCGCTTGTTCTCAGGCAAACTCAAAAAAAGAGATATTGTTTATAATGCTACACAGGAAACAGAAGAAAAAATTGCCCAAATAAAAAAGGTTTACACGCAAAAATATGTGGATATTGAAGATATTGAATCCGGTGACATTGCTGCTGTTACAGGCTTGACAAAAGCAAAGGCAGGCGATATAATCGGGCGGGCTGATTTTGAACGAAAAAATCAATTGATTGATGAAATCTCATTACTTACCGTTAAGGTTACGGCAAAAAACAGTGCCGATGCACCAAAACTGTTAAGTGCTTTTCAACAATTAAGTGATGAAGACCCAGCGCTGAACATGCAATGGCTGAATGATTTAAGAGAGCTGCACATCAACATTAAAGGAGAAATTCAGCTTGAAATTTTAACCGAAATATTAAAAAGCCGCTTTAGTATTGAAGCCGAATTTGACAAGCCGGTAGTAATTTACAAAGAAACTCCGGCAAAAGCCGGTGAAGGTTATGTAAGATACTGGATGCCAAAACCGTGCTGGGCAATTATGCGTTTTAAAATAGAACCTGCTCCGCGTGGCAGCGGTGTGGAGTACAAATCGGAAGTGAGTTTTGATAAAATAAAGCAACGTTATCAAAATCAGGTGGAGCAAACAATACCCAAAGCATTAAAGCAAGGCATAAAAGGATGGGAAGTTACCGACCTGAAAATCACTTTAATCGACGGTGAAGACCATGAAATACATACACATCCGCCTGATTTTGCTATTGCTACGCCAATGGGCATCATGGATGGACTACAAAATTGCGATACAGTATTGCTCGAACCTATTCTGAGTTTTAGAACTACCGCTCCCGAAGAAATGCTCGGCACCATAGCAAGCGATTTAACCAAAATGCGCGCAGAATTTGGCAATCCACAGTTTGAAAACGGCAAAGTAATTTTAGAAGGTAAGGTTCCAGTGGCTACTTCAATGGATTACCCCATTAAATTGGCTTCGGTTACCGGAGGTAAAGGAAAAATCAGCACACAATTTGACAGTTACAGAGAATGTGCATTGGAACACGGAAAGACAATACCCTATCGGGGAATTTCGCCATTGGATACGGCAAAATATATTTTGCATGCACGAAATGCGTTGTAATAGTAATAGTCAGCGGGTGACTAGAGATTACCCGCTGACTAACTGTTTTCAATTATTCAATAATTGTCAACTCATCAATAATGTTGGTTGCGCCTGCATATTTATCTATGATAAACAATACATAGCGAATATCTACATTGATACATTTTTGCAATTTTTTATCAAAAAAGATATCGCCGCTCATGGCTTCCCAATTACCGTCAAAAGCAATACCGATTAATTCACCGTTTCCGTTGATTACCGGACTACCTGAGTTACCACCCGTAATATCATTGTCGGTAATAAAACAAACGGTCATTTTGCCTTTGTGCCCGTATCTGCCGTAGTCTTTTTTGTTATAAAGTTCTTTTAATTTAGCAGGTACAATAAACTCTTCATTATTCGGGTCTTCTTTTGCCATCATACTTTCCAAATCGGTAGTATAATCGTATTTTTTACCATTTACTTTGTAACCGCCCACTTTTCCGTAAGATAAGCGAATAGTTGAATTGGCATCGGGATAAAATAATTTTTTTGGATTTTTTTCGGCTTCCATTTGCATATATCCGGCAACAAATTCGCGCATTCCTTTACCCAGTTTGTAATCATAAGGTTTATTTGCATTCATCAGCTTAAAATACACATCCAATGCAGTCTTAGATGTTAAATAGCCCAAGTCGGTTTGAAAAGCATCCGGTTTTAAACTATCTAAAAACTCAATTGCACGACTTTCGTCAGTCAAAAACGATTTTGCATAAAGCTCATCGGCGAATTTTTGAATACTTCCGTCAAAGTTGTTATCGATCAGTTCAAAAAATGCAGGATAAAAATCTTTGGATACTTTGTCTTTATAAATTTCCACCAAACGAACAAATACTTCTTTATCCACTTTAGGGTCGTAATCTTTAAAATATTCTTTTATGCTTTCTTTCAGGTTTTCAGCCTCACCTTTTGCAGCTTCAACACCGGCTTGCTGTATCATTGCTTCCAGTCTGCGAAAACGCAAACCAAAACCAAAAACTTCGGGACCAAGATAAAGCGATTCAAACCAATAGTTCTGATATTTGTTCAAGTCTTTACGGTCGGCATAAGCAGTTTTAATAAGCTCCAAAGTGTTTCCATATTTAGCTTTACGTGCATCATCGCCTTCATTAATCCAATCGGTAAGGCGTTTCTCAATCTCTTGTTTTGTGGCAATTACGTTTAAATTTTTTAAAGCCTGATTTTGCCCTATTGAATATTTATAATAATTGGTTGAACGATAATATTTTGATGAATATTGAATACGAGTTTTATCGCTTGCATCCATATATTTTTTAATAATTTCCTGTTTTGCACCGCGTACTTCAATACGGATATCATTTTCATTTTTCATTACTTCATCTACGCCCCAGGAAGTAAGGTATCGAGAAGTAGAACCCGGATATCCCATTGTCATGGTAAAATCTTTCTTTTTAATTCCTTTAATAGAAATCGGGAAAAAATGTTTGGGTTTTAAGGGTACATTTTCGGGTGAATATTCAGCCGGACTACCATCAGGTGCCGTGTAAACACGAAAAATGGAAAAATCACCGGTTTGGCGAGGCCACATCCAGTTATCCGTATCACCTCCGAATTTACCGATTGCAGATGGAGGTGCTCCCACCAAACGTACATCTTTAAAAGTCTCGTAAACAAAAAGGTAAAAATTATTTCCTTTGAACAAAGAACGAACTTGTGCTTCGTAATGTGTATTACCAATTGCCTCTTTCTCAATTTTTGCAAAAATTTTACGTATGGTCATTTCACGTTCTTCTTCACTCATTTTATCATTTAATGCAGCATTTACCTTGTCGCTGACATCTTCCATACGCACTAAGAAAGTAACGGTTTTTCCTGGGTTAGGCAATTCTTCTTTCATTGATTTTGCCCAAAAACCATTTGTTAAATAATCATGTTCAACAGAACTATGTGCCTGAATTTCACCATATCCGCAGTGGTGATTGGTAAACAATAATCCGTTTGGAGAAACCAATTCGGCAGTACAAGAACCGTGGTCAAGAGCAACCACTGCATCTTTCATACTTGAATGGTTGATGTCGTAAATATCTTTAGGTGTGAGCTTAAAACCCATTTTTTTCATTTGCTCGTAGTTTTTGCCAATAAAAGCCAAAAACCACATTCCTTCATCAGCTTTTACATTTAATTGAAATGAAAAAACCAAAATCAATACGTATAATACCGTCTTTTTAATCATAGTTTTGAAAATTTAATGTTATATCAGTTGTTTTTATTAAAAATGTATAGTATAATCCATTATTGTACCATTATTTGTTATTCTTTATTTATCAGTATATTATAATCACTTATAAACAAACTACTGTGCGGTTTCGTACACATAGTGTACGAAAATCGCTAGATTTATCTGATTTTTAAAATCCGGTTAAACTAAAAGACTAGAAATTCAGGCTCAATTGCTTGTCTAATAATTTATACGATTTCCGATGATATTTTGTAATACCGTGTTCAGCAATTGCCCGACGGTGTTGTTTGCTTGGATAGCCCTTGTTTTTTGCCCAAAAATAATCAGAAAACTCTCTGTCTAGCTGCATCATTAATTCATCCCGATGTGTTTTTGCCAAAACCGATGCTGCGGCAATAGACAAATATTTTGCATCACCCTTAACTATGCACTGATATGGAATATTCCCGTATGGCTTAAAACGATTTCCATCAATAATTAAATGTTGCGGCTTAATTTTTAACTGCTCAATGGCTTTGTGCATTGCCAAAATTGAGGCATTTAAGATATTAATTTGGTCAATTGTATTGTTATCGACTATCCCCACAGCCCATGCAAGTGCTTCTTCTTCAATAATTAAACGAAGCTTATCCCTGTTTTTCTTTGATAATTGCTTTGAGTCGGTTAAAATAGTGTTTTGAAAATTATTGGGAAGAATTACCGCTGCTGCAACAACCGGTCCTGCCAAACATCCTCTACCGGCTTCATCACAACCGGCTTCATGTACACTTTCTCTAAAATAAGGTAATAATATATTGTGTTTCATTTTAAAGGTGAATTATCAGTTGTAAAAGTAAGTATATTTTTTTATAATTTGATAATTTGATTTGTTGTAAGTGTATGATAAATATCCATATTAAAATTAATAATCACAGAAACTACTTTTAATTTTCAAATAAGAATATTTTGATTATAAGGCTTTTATCTAAACACGATGGTTTAATAAGATTTATAGGATTAATACCAATTTGAAATCAAAATGCCCGTTATAAATCTAAAATATTTTTTTGTTTTACAA
>JALWNR010000268.1:3440-5029 GCA_027083715.1 Bacteroidales bacterium | reverse complement strand
ATTTATTACAGTCATTACCAATTTTAATATAATGTATATTTAAGAATAAGTCAATGCAACAATTTCAGGCAGGATATTTTTTAAACGGTATATTTGATTTGTTTGTCAATCGGGCAGAAAAAGAAAAAATAAGCAAAATTGTAGAACAGCTTTGCTATTTTGATTTGGAAACCGGAGATGAACTGAAACATAATGATTTTAAATATGCAGCAGAAACAAAAATAATCAACAACCTGATAACAAGAGGATTACCCACCAATCCATCTTTATTTATTGAAGAAATGCTGTCCACAACTTTTGCTCATGCCGAAAAAATAACCGATAAATTTAATTCGATAAAATATAAATTCAATAAAATTGAACTTGCCGATGAAGTTTATCGTGCTTTGCACATTATTGACCCGCGCATCAACAAAAAGAACCAATTTTCGGATAATAAAAACGAAGTTTTTAAAGACTATTTTCGCAATAATTTTCATCAGCTCATTTTGCCCGAATATTTAGGCGAAGCATTTGTTCAGCTAATTAATACCCAAAGAACTTATGCTTCAATAGCCGGAGCAGGCAGAAAAGAACTAAGTCAGGATTTTAAAGAAAAATATGCCGATATTTTACAAAAAAAGATTGATTTTAGCATTGAAATGCCCTACGAAATAGATAAAGTAAAAGGTATAAGCATTGAAGTGGACGATACACCGGTTGAAACCGGCTACGATTTTAAAATCGACCAACTGAAAAAAGATTTTGCCGCAGAAACCGGATGGGATATACCTTTTAGCATTAATACAGAGGACTTTGCCAACAGCAGCGATGAATTGCGCCCTGTAATTAATTTCACCTACAATCCATATTTTGATACAATTGGAAAAAATTACCGCAGCCCACTGTACAAAAATAAAGACGGACTGGAAGCCATGCAACTGGCTCTTACACCTATAGCTGTTGCACGTATTCAAAAAACCATCATCGAATACATCTTGGTGGGAAAACTAAAATTTGCTGCAACAAGCTGGAACATAGGAATTATTGAACGCGATGTTCCTTGCGGGTATCTTGCCGTACAGGATTTAAAATTACAGTTTAACAAACTTTTTGCACTCAAAGGTGAAAACAAGCAATTGCCCGAAATAAAACTAAGTATCTATCGAACAAAAGAATTTAAAAATGCCAAATTAAACAGCATTTATTCCGGTGATATTCAGAACATTGAAAATTTTGACGAAGAAGAGTCTTTTGATTTACTGATTGATGTTTCCGTTTTGCAACGCAGCGGATTAATCAATGAGAAATACCGTACACAAGCAAAAAATAAAGCGATTGTTCGTTCGGTGTGGAGTATTAATTCGCAAAGAAAAATACTGACGGATAAGCTGATACGTTACCATAATGTAAAAAGCGGGCTTAAAAACGACAAAAAAACGGATAAAGCACGCGAAGCACTAAAGCATTTCCTGCGCAATATTTTTCGTAAAGAAAACTTCCTGCCCGGACAATTGGATTTGCTGCAAAAAAATCTGCAACTGGAAAACACGCTCGGTTTATTACCCACAGGCGGCGGAAAAAGCATAAGCTACCAGCTTTCGGCATTC
>JALWNR010000268.1:0-3430 GCA_027083715.1 Bacteroidales bacterium | reverse complement strand
GGGTTTTGCTTTGATTATCAACCCTTTGATGTCGGTGATGCTGGATCAGATTAAGGCTTTAAAAAATGTCGGTATCGACTCGGTAAATTACCTGAATGCATCGGTAAAAACCAAAAGGGAGATTGATGAACGATACAGCTCAATCGAAAACGGTGAAGCACTTTTTGTATTTACCGAAGCCGAATATTTGCGTCACAAAAGCATGCAAAAAGTTTTGGAAAATCTGCCCGAAAGCAAAATTTATCCGTCATATTTTGTGATAGATGAAGCACATTGCCTTTCAGAGTGGAGCCATAATTTTCGCCCTGAATATTATAAACTCGGGGAAATCTCACACAAAATTCTTGTTCCGAAAAACCTGCGTTTTGCTCCCATAACAGCACTAAGTGCAACGGCAAGTTACAATGTACGTTGGGATATTTACGAAGAACTGTTTATTGAAGAAAAAAATACGGTATTTACAAATTTCAGTGAACAAAAACTGAATTTCAGGATTATTGACATCAGCAATAATTCGATTAAACCGGAAATGCCGTTAGCACAGGCAAAATACTTGTCAGGCAGCCGAAAACAAGTGCATTTTACCTTTATGATGGAAGAATTATTCCCGAAGGGAATATCCAAAGGACAAGAGCAAGCTACTGTAATTTTTTGTCCCGAACCTTATGGCGAAACTGGTATTTCCGATGAAAAAGGTGATGGACTGGCAGATAAAATGGAAGCCAATTTTGAGCAATTGCGCATTGGCAGATTTTGGGGAGCCAGCAACGATGGTTCGGACAGTGTGCCTGTTTTGCTTGCCGAACAATCGGAAGAAGATCATCAAAAATTTCTGAACAACGAAATTGATATTCTTATTGCCACAAAAGCCTTTGGCATAGGCATTAACAAGCCCGATATACACAACATTATTTATTTTAATATACCCGCATCGGTAGAAGCATTTGTTCAACAAACTTATCGCGCAGGTCGGGATGACAAAGAAACAAGCTGCTCTGTATTGATTGACAAACAGTTAATCAACATTCCCGAAGGCAGTTTACTGAAAAAATATTTTGATTATGACAAAATTAATATTGACAAATACTTTGCCCTCAGCAGTTTGTTAAAAACTTATCGCGGCAAGCAAAAAGAGCTGGCACAAATTAACGATATACTGAATAATGAAGCCCCGGCACCTACTTATCTGGAAATTATTCAAAAATTATTCAAAAATGAATATAATCAAAGTATTGAATTAAGATTTCAACCGGAAAATAAACCATCGCGCCTGTATGTTGATGTAAACGAAGACAAAACTTACGGTTATATTGACCTGAAAACCAACATTATCCGCTATGGCGAAACGACTTTTGAAACACAAAAAAGCATTAAAAGACTGAATTTTGTACTTGAAGAACTGAAAAAAAGATGCAAGGGAAATGATATAATAAACTGCCTTACTAAAAATCGTAATACAGGACAAGACAAAGGTATAAAATCACTTCTTAATAACCTAAAAACCAAAGAACAAGCAAATTATCTGCTGTCTTTTGAAAACACAGCAATTAAGGAAATTGCAAATTTGCTGCAAGAATATGTTTCGCCGGTTTTTGAAACCGATGTAATTGAAAATATTTACAAAACAAGCACATCATTTGAAGATTTTTATCACGAACTGAACGAACTGAACCTGATTGGAATTAAAACAAGCAAAATAAATGTAAAGCAGGAGGTTGAAAAACTATACGAACGCATAAGAACCAAAAACGAAACTTATACCGCACTCTACCGCCTAAGTAAACTGGGACTGATTGAAAATTTTGTTATTGACCCGATAGAACATCGTTTTGAGCTGAAAATCAAGAAAAAAAGTCCCGAAGTTTACCTGCTGAACCAAAACAATCTTGTAAAACAGTTTATTTTACAAGATAAATATCTGGAAATCAGGAAAAAAAATACAGAAATCAGTAATAATATACTGGACAATACATTGCAAGCACACATTAATTATGTATATGATTATCTTTTGCCGGAGCGCATCAAGTCGGTAAATGTATTGATGCAGAATTTGGAAAATCTGGCAAAATCGGAAAATCCTGCAATGTCTAATCATAATCTGAATGAGTATTTTGCAAATTATTTTACGGCAAAATATGCCAATCAAGAATTTTCGGCACTTGCCGGTGTTTCTGCATTAAACAATGATAATCAGGATTTTAAAACAATCAGTGATTATATTTTCGGGATAGGACATTATTCGGATAATTGGCTGCATTTGCAAAAATCAACCGAATTGATTGCCGAAAATTATCCTGAAAACTATTTATCGCTTTTGCTTAATGCCTTTGCAAATCTAATGAGCGGAACAGAAGATGCAGAGAAAATAGATTTGGCATTAGACCAAATTTCACGCGGATTTATCCGTATGCGCCGTAAAGATAATTTTGAATACGAATGGTATTTGAAAGAAATAAAATCATTTCTTAACTACTTATATGAAAACCGAAGTGATTTAAAAGCTCATTATGAGCCGGTTATGTGGTTACGCATCCATGCCGTATGGATGAAAGATTTTAATAAAAAGTTTTTGAAGAAAGTTTATGTATAGTCATCTGTCGGGTGAGAAACGGAAAAATTAGAAATAAAAATATTTATAAATTAGAAGAAAGTTTAACTACCGAGAAATACTTGGTTGTTTGCCAGAAAGGAAATAGAAAAGTTAAAAGAAAAATAAAATTTTACAATTTAGATGCAATTATATCAGTTGCTTATAGATTTAATTCAAAGCGAGGAGTACTTTTGCGAGCAATTCGTAAGACCGATATTGGGTATGAATGGCTTTTTTATCAGCGTTTAAAACAGCCTTACTATGGCTTTGTTGGTTTTCCAGCAGGAAAGATCTTTAAAGGAGAAAACCCTGTAGATACAGCAATACGTGAATTTAAAGAAGAAACTGGATTAGATATGGTAGCATGGCGGCTTATTAAGATTGAGAGGAATATTATTTTAAAGTCTGTTAAGGATGATTCTTACCAAGAAGTGGTCAATAACATAGAGTCAGATTTTTATCTTTATACATTTGATATCTATGAAGTAGCAGGAGATTTATGCCCAGATTTAACAGAGGGTAAATACTTTTGGGCAACGCTGGAGCAGGTTAAAAAGATGGATACGTATCCTGCGTTTTTTGATTCCCCCAAAGAAACAGATTGGCAAACCATGCCACAAAGATACGAGGAGTATTTAAAACTTAAGGCCGATGGCAAATGGCAAAATTTTCCAGAACGCTTAGATAAACCCATAAAACCTACCCTTATATCTGGCTTTATTTACTACGAAGAATGGTATTTGACAGATGAAGGGTGGTAGGGTTAAGATGATTGCGGTGGGTAAGGATGGGGGGTTCGAGGACGGCGGCGGGGCGGGGGCTTCGCCCCCGCCCCGCCGA
>JALWNR010000267.1 GCA_027083715.1 Bacteroidales bacterium | reverse complement strand
CAGTTTGAAACAGAGCAAAAAGAACATGAAAACAAGCTGCTAATGATAGATAATAGTTTGAAAAATGTAAAACTAAAAAGAGCGAATAGTATAAAAGTTGCTTTACTAATTATAATACTATTGACTTTGTTTGTAATTATAATATTATTAACAAACCAAAAGAAGTTAAAAAAACTAAATCAAAGAGTTTTAAGTCAAAATAAAATTATTACAGATCAGAATGAAGAATTAATGCACTATCAGTCAATTTTAGAATTGGAAATTTCAGAAAGAACTGATCAATTGGAAATGGCTCTGATTAAATCATTGGAAAGCGATCGTTTGAAAAAGGAATTTATTGAAAACCTATCTCATGAAATACGTACTCCAATGAATGCAATACTTGGTTTTTCAGAAATTTTAGAGCTTGAAGATAAAGTGGATAATAAATATACAGAGATTATCCGTAATAATATGGAACGTTTGTTGGAGTTAATGGATAATTTATTGGAGTTATCAAAATACAAAGCAGGAGCATACGATCTTAAAATTGACTCATTTCTCTTAATGGATGTTTTTGAAGATCTAAAAAAGTATGCTTATCAGAAACGAAAATTTGAGAAAAAGGAGCACATTAAGTTAGATTTTAGCTTTGTTAATAATCATAAAACAGAAATTTTTAAAACAGATCGTCATAAACTGATGAGTATTTTGCAGGAGTTGGTTAATAATGCCATTAAATATACTGAAGTAGGCTCGGTTTCTGTTGTGTTTAATTATTATGAAAATAAATTATCTGTATTAATTCAAGATACAGGCATAGGAATTAAAAAGGAAAAATTACCCCACATATTTGATGCATTTAGTAAAATAAATGTTGCAAATAATAAATATAGAGGTACAGGAATTGGATTGGCTTTTGTGAAAAATATAATTGATGCATTAAATGGAAATATTGCCGTAGAATCAGAAGTAGGTAAAGGAAGTATTTTTACAGTAATTGTGCCCGGCATGTAGAAATCTTAAAATGTTTTTTTGTTTATACGATAAAATGTTTTGTTAAGGCAGGTTCCGATAGTTGAAACAATAATTGATTATTACCTGAATTGAGTGATTAGGGAAAAAGAAAATTGCAAATGCTTTGGTGTCAAATGGATTTTGATTTTCAAAGTTTGTAATTGTTCAATTTAAGGTGTTAAGAATTTCAAAACTTTATATAAAGTAGCAATTGCTTTTTTGTATTATATTAAATAAATTAGCTGAAATTGATAATGTTTATTCATTACAGGAGTTGTTTATATATATTTTTATTTAGCAGATTACATTCTAAGTAAATCAAACCTACTGCCTTATGCGAATTAGATTGTTTGTTTTTATTGTATTGTTTAATCCTGTTTCCCTTTTTTCTCAAAATAATGAAATTCAGTTTCGGCATCTGGATGCTCACCTTTCAGGATATAGTGTAAAAGCGTTTGTGCAGGACTATAAAGGTTTTATGTGGATTGGTACCAGCAATGGATTAAACAAATATGACGGAAATAGTTTAACTTATTATATGCATAATGCCACCAACAAAAACTCTATTAGCAATAATGGTATCATGGCTTTATACGAATCAAAAGACAGTAGCTTATGGATTGCCACTATAAACGGCTTGAATGTTTATAATCGATCAAAAGATAATTTTATTCAGTATTATTATGAAAATTCAAAAAACAAGAATACTAAAATAAATTCGATAACGGATATTGCAGAAGATAAAGACGGAAATATTTGGCTGGCTACATCAGGAGGTGTTTGTATTGTTAATAGAGCAGATAAAACTTTTGAAACCTTTGAAGAATACCTTCGTATTCATGAAAAAAGCTATTCCTCAAAAATGTTTAATGTTTTATACCAGATAAAAAATGGAACTTTTCTTGCTGGCAATGTACTTGGAGATATTTATGAATTTAATATAGAAAAAAAAAACGGTTAAAAGGCTTGTATTCGATAATGGAAATGAATACGAATTAGACTTGCATTACATCACAAGTATTTGTCAAACTAAAAATGGAAAGATATGGGTTTCATCTACTAAAACAGGTTTATTAAGAATTGATAAAATTGAAGATACCCATGTTTGGTATAAACACTTTTTACACAATCCTGATAATACTTATGGCTTGACATCAAATAATATACTTTCTTTATGCGTATATAATGAAGATTTTTTATTAATTGGCACTGAAAACAGTTACCTGAATATTTTAGATATTAACACAAGCAAGTTTTCGTATTTTTCTGACAAAAATGAAAACAAATACGGTATTCCACAAAATTCATTTTGGACAATTTATAAAAATAAATGCGATAGTTATTGGATTGGAACATTTAGTAAAGGTATTTATGTTGTTGACAATAAGCCTTTAAGTTTCAGGTCATATTATCATAACGGATGCAATCTGAAAAGTCTTCCTGATTTTCCTGTAACATCCTTTGTTGAGGACAATTCAGGAAATATGTGGATTGGAATGGATGGGGGAGGTTTAAATTATTGGAACAGAGCAGAGAATAAATTTTATCCTGCAGAGAATAAAATAAAATTTAGAGCTAATGATATGAGTAAAGCAACTTTATGCCTGTATAAAACCGATAAATCTGAAATATGGGCAGGGTTCTATAAAGGAGGAATTATTATTATAGATAATAAAAACAATGTAAAGCACTTAACTGTTGATGATGGTTTAAGCAGCAATTCTATATCTTCGATTGTTGAAAATAAAAAAGGCATTATTTTTATAGGTACCTACGGTAGAGGTGTTAACTTTTATAATCCAAAAACAAGAAAAATAATTACACATTCCTCTTCTGATAATATTCATGATTTAAGCTCTGGTGATATAAATGTGTTGTATGTAGATAATAAAGACAGATTATTAATTGGCTATAGAAACAAAGGGTTTAAAATAGTCGAATTTGAATCTATTCATAAGTTTAAAGTTAGGCATTATGAGTCAAACTATAATGGAGAAAACAGTTTAAGTAGTAATAATATCTTTGCTTTTGCCGAAGATACTTCCGGAAATATTTGGATTGCCACGAGTGATGGTTTAAACAAATTTAGCAACAGCAGTAATAAATTTATTGTTTTCAGACCGGAAAATAATGTGTTGTCAAATACAATTGTTGGGCTTATTTCTGATAATAAAGGGAAACTATGGCTGAGTACATATAATGGAATATGGTCTTTTGATATTAAAAGTGAAAAATTCAGGCAATATACTAAAGCAGATGGAATTGAAAAAATGCGTTTTAATAAGCGAACCTCTTTTTATAAGAATTCTGATGGAGAAATTTATTTTGGTGCAAACGGAAGCTATACTTCTTTTTATCCGGACAGTATAAAACTGGATACTTCTGAAAACAAATTATATATTACCAATTTTTTACTTTTCAATAAACCGGTTAAAATTGGAGCTGAAAATTCGCCTTTGCAAAAGCAAATTAGCGAAACAAAAAAAATAATATTAACATACGATCAATCAGTTTTCACATTAGAATATGTTGCGATTAATTACAAATCCCCTGAAAAAGTAAATTATGCATATAAACTTGAGAATTTTGAAGAAAATTGGAATTATGTTGGTAAAAAAAGATCAGCTACCTATACAAATTTAAACCCAGGTAAATATTTTTTTAAGCTTAAAAGTACTAATGCCGCAGGAGATTGGTGTGAGCAAACTACCGTTTTAGAAATTGAGATATTACCTCCTTTTTGGAAAAGCATTTGGTTTTATTTAAGTACTGTTTTTCTGTTTTTATTGATTTTTTATATCTTTTATACAGAAAAAACCAGGCGCATTACAATTCAAAATCAATTATTAGAACAGAAAGTTAAAAATCGTACGCAGCAACTTAAAGAAGTAAATACACGACTGGAAGAAAAAAATGAAGAAATTTTTGAACAAAAAGAAGAGTTGCATGCACAATCTGAAACTTTGGCAAAAAGTAATCGTGAATTGGAACAAAAAACAAACGAACTTCTTTTGCACCAAAATAAACTTGAAGAGCTTGTAAAAATTAGAACGGCAGAATTAGAAAAAGCAAAGTTAAAAGCCGAAAATGCAGATCGTTTAAAATCAGCTTTTTTAGCTAATATGTCACACGAAATAAGGACACCAATGAATGCAGTAGTTGGATTTTCGCAGCTTTTAAGTGTGCAAAATTTAGATGATAAAACAAAAGATAGTTACATACGTCAGATACAATCAAACACCGATACTTTGCTTTTATTAATTGATGATATACTGGATTTGTCTAAAATTGAATCAGAGCAAATATCTATTCAAAAAACTGTGTTTGAGTTGAGTAAACTTTTACAGGAAGTTTTTGCAGATAATAAAGTTGTTCATGAAAATAATAAAGTTGAATTAAGACTGAATAAGCTTGAAAATGCCAAAGACATTCGAATTAATTCAGATAGAAAAAGAATAAAGCAAATATTAATGAATTTGTTCAATAATGCCCGTAAATTTACAGAATCTGGTTTTGTTGAGCTTGGCTTTGAAAGAGAAGATAATTATTTGAAATTTTATATTAAAGATACAGGAATTGGTATTTCAAAAGATGAATTAGATGAAATATTTATTCGATTTAAAAGGATCGTTGATAAACGTGGCAAATTGTTCAGAGGAACAGGACTGGGATTATCTATTGCACAAAAGTTGGCGCGCTTGCTGGGTGGTAAAATAATTGTAGATTCTGAATTAGATAAAGGTTCTGTTTTTATGCTTATTTTGCCAGAAGACATTATTGTTAATTAGTATTGCTAAAAAAAAGATGGTATTTAATATTAATTGGCAATTTGTTTATGAGTTACAGATAAGCAATATACAGTAAATTTAATTTGTGTACCCAAATGTGTACCCATCCATCAACAAAAAAAGCCTCACATTTCTGCAAGGCTTTGATTTTCAATGTCGGGGTGTCAGGATTCGAACCAGCGCCCCTCCCGACTCTCTCAGTCGGGATGCACTATATCAACAAAAAAAGCCTCACATTTCTGTAA
>JALWNR010000266.1 GCA_027083715.1 Bacteroidales bacterium | reverse complement strand
ATACATATGATTGAATTTATACTGAACGATAAACATATCCAAACAGAAGCAAAGTCAGGTACTATTTTGTTGGATTTTATTCGCAATAATCAAAAACTTAAAGGTACCAAAATAGGCTGTCGTGAAGGAGATTGCGGGGCTTGTACCGTATTATCGGGGACATTACAAAAAAACGGAAAAGTTGAATACAAATCAATTGTCTCCTGCCTTACACCTTTGGGCAATATAGCAGGTAAACATATTGTAACAATTGAGGGAATTAATACCGAAGGTATTAACCCCATTCAGGAAAGCTTTGTAAAAGAAAATGCTACACAATGCGGTTTTTGTACTCCGGGTTTTGTAGTTTCCCTGGCGGGATTTTCCCTGGCGGGAGATTATGATGCAGAGAAGGGAATAGCTGCTGTTTCAGGAAATATTTGTCGGTGTACCGGATACAAATCTATTGAACGGGCTGTTTCGAAAATCACTGATGCTTTAAAAAAAATAAAGCAAGAGGATAATATGCAAGCTCTGATTGAACATGCTTATATTCCCAAGTATTTTAAAGATATACCCAAACGCTTGAAAAATATTAAAGCAACAAAACAAACAAATAACGGAACACTGATAGGAGGAGGAACAGATTTATACGTACAAAAAGCCGAAGAATTACAAGAACAAGACGTACAGTTTATATCAAATGATAATAAACAAATTTTTATTGAGGATAATCTCTGCAAAATAGATGCCGCCTGTACAGTTACTGATTTGGAAAACTCTAATGAATTAAACAACATTATTCCTCAATGGAAAAATTTTATTAAGCTGATTTCGTCCAAACAAATTCGCAATATGGCTACTTTAGGCGGAAATTTTGTAAATGCCTCACCTATTGGTGATTTGAGTATCATTTTTATCGCACTTGATGCAAAATTAATCCTCAAAAATAAAGAAGAAAAAACACGGAAAATTAAATTAAAAGATTTTTTCAAAGCTTATAAACAAATTGATTTACAGCAAGATGAAATTATTGAAACCCTTGAGTTTGAAATTCCACAAAAACCTGTTTATTTTAATTTTGAAAAAGTAAGTAAACGTACACATCTGGACATTGCAAGCGTAAATACAGCAATGTCTATGCGCTTGGAAGAAGATTGTATTAAGGAAATTTATCTTTCAGCCGGTGGAGTAGCAGCAACACCGCTATTACTGGCAAAAACCGAAGACTTTTTACTCGCAAAAGAATTAAACGAAGAAAATATTGCAAAAGCAGCTGATATTTTAACCGGTGAAATTTCACCAATCAGTGATATTCGTGGCAGCAAAGAATATAAAAAGCTATTAATCAAGCAATTATTCTTCAAACACTTTATTACACTTTTTCCTGAAAAATTTGAACTTAAAAAGATTTTAAATCATGCATAACACAACGAATATAGATGCAATAAATCACGTAAAAGGCAAATCGGTTTATGTGGATGACATTCCGGTACAGGAAGGAAGTTTACAAGCCGTAGTTTTCTATTCTCCTGTTGCTCACGGGGTTATAAAAAGCATTGATTATGCCGAAGCAAAAAATACTCCGGGTGTTTATGCAATAATATCGGCAAAAGATGTTCCGGGAGATAATCAGGTGGGTGCCATCATTCAGGACGAACCACTTTTTGCCGAAAAAGAAATACACTATATCGGTCAGCCCATTGCTTTAATTGTTGCCGAAAGCGAACAAATTGCCCGTAGGGCAAAAAAATCAATTCAAATTGAAATAGAAGAATTACCGCCTGTTACAGATGTGCGCGAAGCATTAGCAAAGAAACAATTCATTATCCCGCCAAGGACTTTTAGTTTAGGCAACCCTCAAAAAGCATTTGATGAATGCGAATACCTTATTGAAGGAACCGCCCACTCAGGAGCACAGGAACATTTATACATAGAAACGCAAGGGGCTTATGCCGTACCAGTTGAAAATAACTGCTTAAAAGTATATTCTTCCACGCAAGGACCCACCGGTGTACAAAAAATAATTGCAAATGTACTCGGTTTAAGCATGAATAAAATTGAAATTGATGTACGGCGCTTAGGTGGCGGTTTTGGTGGTAAAGAAGATCAGGCTACACCACCTGCAGCAATGGCAGCAGTAGCAGCTTACATACTGCAAAAACCGGTTAAACTGATTTATGACCGCCAGGATGATTTACGCATAACAGGCAAAAGACATCCTTACACTTCGGATTTTAAAATCGGATTAAATAAAGACTTGAAAATCATTGCCTACGAAGTAGATTTTTTGCAAAATGCAGGTGCAGCAGCCGATTTATCGCCCGCAATTATGGAGCGCACCCTCTTTCATGCCACAAACAGCTACTTTATACCTAATGTACGCGCCACCGCATACAGTTGCAAAACCAACCTGCCTCCCAACACAGCTTTTCGTGGTTTTGGCGGACCGCAAGCAATGTTTGTTATGGAAGCTGCCATTTACAAAGCAGCCGAAACAATCGGTGTACAACCGG
This sequence comes from Bacteroidales bacterium, assembly GCA_027083715.1. Taxonomy (GTDB): domain Bacteria; phylum Bacteroidota; class Bacteroidia; order Bacteroidales; family NBLH01; genus NBLH01. Next base: position 2,535 of record JALWNR010000266.1, on the reverse strand, counting down.
AAGAAATTCAAAAAGCTAATTTTTTGAAAAACGATGATGAATTTCCCTACGGACAAATTGCAAAAAATGTAGAAATAAATAATATTTTTAAACAATTTGAAGAGCAGTTTCATTTGCAAAATATAAAAAAAGAAATTGCAGCATACAATACTGAGCATCAGCACAGCAAAAAAGCAATGGCACTTATGCCTTTGTGTTTTGGGATTTCCTTTACCAACACCTCCATGAATCAGGCGCGGGCATTGGTACATATCTATCAGGACGGAAGTATTGGCATCAGTACCGGAGCCATTGAAATGGGACAAGGAGTAAACACAAAGCTGATGCAAGTAGCCGCACAAATATTTGCTGTAAACAAAAACCGTATTAAACTGGAAACTACCAACACATCGCGAGTAGCAAACACCTCTCCTACCGCGGCAAGTTCCGGTGCTGATTTGAACGGGAAAGCACTCGAAATTGCTTGTAATGAATTGATTACGCGATTAAAAAAATCGGCAGCAGAAATTTTAAATACCGATGAGCAAAAAATTAATTTAAAAAACGAAGAAGTTTATATTAATGAGCAATCCTCCGGCTTAAAATGGGAAGATTTAGTGATGCAATCCCACCTGAAACGGATAAAATTGAGCGAAAAAGGGCATTATGCCACTCCGGTTATTCATTTTGATAAAAATACTGAAAAAGGACATCCTTTTGCTTACCATGTTTATGGTTTGGCAAGCATAGTTTGCAAATTAAATGTAATCGACGGCACTTACGAGTTTGAACAGGTAAACATTGTCCACGATTTGGGTAAGAGCATAAACCCGCTAATTGACAGAGGACAGATTGAAGGTGGCTTACTGCAAGGCATTGGCTGGATGACTATGGAAGAAATTCGATATGATAAACAAGGACGCTTGTTGGCTAATGCACTTTCCACTTACAAAGTACCGGATATTTATTCTATTCCCCAAGAGGTAAATATCAAAGCTTTGAGTACTGAAAACGATAATCTGGCAGTAATGAAATCAAAAGCAGTCGGAGAACCACCCTTTATGTACGGAATAGCAGCTTATTTTGCATTGCAAAATGCCATTAAAGAGTTTAAGCCTGAGTACAAAGCAGATTACAGCGCACCAATGACACATGAAAAAGTGTTGATGAGTTTATATAGATAGCAAACAACAGTAGCACAGTTTTCACTGCAAGTTTCACAGTAAATACTGTGCTATGCGAAACAACTAAACAGATAAAAAGAATGAATATTTGGGAATTTATATACTATCAGCTGGAAAACAAACGCAAAGTCATTTTAATGATTGTTATTGAAAGCCATGGCAGCAGCCCGGGAAGGCAAGGTTTTAAAATGGCTATTTCGGAAAATGGAGAGATGGAAGGTTCCATTGGCGGCGGAATTATGGAGTACCAGATGGTAGAATTGACTAAAAAAATGTTTGAAAAGCCGTTTCAGTCATTTATAAAAAGGCAAAATCACAATAAAAAAGCAGAAAAAGACCAATCGGGCATGATTTGTTCCGGTCATCAGGTAATTGCTTTTCATCAGTTGAATTGGGATAAAATTACCAAAAATATGATTGCCGATATTGTAGATTGCCTGAATGCCAATTGTAAACAAACACTATCTGTTCTTCCTGACAGAATATTTCTTTCGGAACAAAATCAAACTACTCAATACAAAAGCAAAATTGTTGATGAAAACAAATGGGAATATCATGAAATAATATCCTACAAAAATGAAATGTACATTATAGGCGGTGGTCATGTAGGATTGGCATTATCCGAAATAATGCGTTTTTTGGATTTTTATGTTCATGTAATTGATGATCGTAAAGATTTGAATACGATGAAACAAAACCGATTTGCACACCGAAAACATCATTTATCTTATGATAAAATTGCAGATTTTATTCCCGAAGGGAATAACATTTATGTAGTAATCATGACCCACAAACACGTAAGCGATAAAGAAGCACTAAAAAATTTAATCCAAAAAAACATTAAATATCTTGGTTTTATGGGTAGTAAAACTAAAGTAAGAAAAATTTTTGAACAACTGCAAAATGAAGGTTTTACAAAAAAGGAACTGCAAAAAATCTATTCGCCAATAGGAATTGATATAAAAAGTGAAACACCGGAGGAAATTGCAGTAAGTATTGCAGCTGAAATTATCAAGCTAAAAAATAAGGGCTGAAAAACAGCCCTTAAATAAATCTTAGATGGAACATTCGGTAGAAGTTTGCTCCGGGTCTCCGGTAAATTTCATATTTCCGAAATCAATGTCCAAATCCTTTCCCTTCATAAGTGACAATATTTCGCGAACCGCAAAAAATACTCCGACACTTAACAAAATCGCTCCCACTACTAATAATTTCATTTTTTTACTTTTAATCATTAAATAATAAGCACAAAATTATTTCTCTTTTTGGGTAGATAATTGTAAAAATCGGTCGTTTTTATTCTCCCTTAAATCTTTTGGGTTTGTTCCTGTATATTTCTTAATTTCCTTTATAAAATGGGATTGGTCAAAAT
>JALWNR010000265.1 GCA_027083715.1 Bacteroidales bacterium | reverse complement strand
AAACATCCTTTATTCTATACATTTTTTTTAATTTTACCCGTGAAAATTTATCACTTTAATATTAAACTTATAATTCATTCGATATGATGTCAAAAGTACAAGACCGTTTTATACGGTACGCAAAGATTGATACTCAATCCGATCCTAATTCAGATACTTGTCCGAGTACAAAAAAACAATTACATTTAGCCAAAGAACTGGTAAGGGAACTGAATGCTTTAGGCTTACAGGATGTTTGTTTGGACGAAAACGGTTATGTTATGGCTACTTTGCCTGCAAATACTGATAGAGAAATTCCTGTGATTGGTTTCATTTCGCATATGGATACAGCTCCTGATGCTTCGGGAAAAGGAGTTAATCCGCAAATTCATAAAAACTACGATGGAAAAAATATCATCCTAAATAAAGAAAAGAACATAGTTCTTTCGCCGGATGATTTTCCTGAATTGTTGAATTATGTTGGTCAGGATATTATTACTACTGACGGAACCACTTTACTTGGTGCTGATGATAAAGCCGGTATTGCTGAAATTGTTACGGCTATTGAACATTTAGTTGAAAATCCTGATTTGCCGCATGGTACGATTAAATTAGGTTTTACGCCGGATGAAGAAATTGGTCGTGGTGCCGATAAATTTGACGTAAAAAAATTCGGAGCAAATTTTGCTTATACCCTGGATGGTGGAGAAATAGGTGAATTGGAATATGAAAATTTCAATGCTTCGATGGCAAAGATTAAAATTCACGGGCGTAATGTACATCCCGGAACGGCAAAAAATCAGATGATTAACTCAATGATGATTGCTATGGAACTCCACGCCATGCTGCCCGTAAACGAACGCCCTGAATATACCGAAGGTTACGAAGGTTTTTATATGCTGATGAGTTTTAACGGAACTGTAGAAGAAACTGAATTACTTTATATTATCCGTGACCATGATATGGCTAAATTCCGTAAGAAAAACGAAATTATGCAAAAAGCCGTTGAGTTTTTGAACAATAAATACGGTGAAAAAACTATTGAAATGGACTTGAAAGACCAATACTACAATATGAAAGAAAAGGTAGAGCCTGTAAAACATATTGTGGATAGAGTAGAACAAGCCATGAAAGATGTTGGTGTTGAACCGAAAATCAAAGCAATTCGCGGAGGTACGGATGGTTCGCGCTTGTCGTATATGGGATTACCTACACCAAATATTTTTACCGGCGGACATAATTTTCATGGTAAATTTGAATACATTCCTATACAATCAATGGAAAAAGCTGTCAGAGTTATTTTGAAACTGATTGATAATTATGCGGCAAAATAAATTTATAGGATAATTGGTTGTTAGGTATTTCTTTTTTCTTAGCTTCCAATTATTTTGGGAACTCCTAAACACTCAATTTGAGTTTTTAAGAGTTCCTTTTTTTGTTTAATATTTGTACACAAACGCATTAATATTCATTCCTGCACCTACTGATGCAAAAGCCAGATAGTCGTCTTTATTAAATTTATGAGGTGATAATTGTCCTTTTTCTATCATATCATACATAATCGGTAAAGTTGCTACTGAATTGTTTCCAAACTTTTCTATAGTCATTGGCATAATATCTTCAGGTATTTCTTTAACTTTATAGAGTTTAAACAGGCGTTGAAGCATTGCTTCATCCATTTTTTCATTTGCCTGATGTATAAGTACTTTATTTATTTGATGAATATCCACTCCGGCTTTGTCCAGAACGTCTTTCATTAATTGAGGAACATTGGTTAATGCATATTCATATAATTTCCGCCCTTGCATTTTTATCAAATATTCTTTACGGTCAATTGCCGGATTATTTGATGGTCCGTTCCAGAGTAAATTCAGATGATTTAAAGTATCACTCCGTGTTCTGTGTGCTAAAATACCAACAGGTTCTTCGCTTTCAACAGCCTCTAAAATAGTTGCCCCTGCTCCATCTGAATAAATCATTCCATCCCGGTCATATGGATCGGCAATGCGCGATAAAGTTTCTGTACCTATTACTAATGCACGTTTAGCATCTCCCGATTTAAGAAAATAGTCTGCTTGTATCATTCCTTGTACCCAACCCGGACAACCAAACGGTATATCATAAGCGACACAATACGGATTTTCAATTTTTAATCTATTTTTTATACGTGCGGCTAAACTGGGCATAAAATCAGCCTGTCTGTTATCAATTTTTACATCACCAAAATTATGTGCAACAATTATATAATCAAGACTTTCTTTATCAATACCAGAACTTTCCAAAGCATCTTTTGCAGCAAAATAGCCAATATCCGATGCAACTAAATCCTTGCTGACATAACGTCGTTCTTTAATACCTGTAATTTGATAAAATTTTTCAATTATTTCAGCATTATCTTTTTCAAGTTTTTCCCCGTTAACTTCATAAAATACACTATTAAGAAAATCAGAATTTTTTTTGACTATGGTCGGAATGTATTTTCCGCTGCCTTTAATAACTGAATATAGTTTTTTCATAGATAGTTTTGCTTTATTTAAAATTGTCTGCTAATATATCTTAAGTAGATTAAATTAGCAAAACATATTTTAATAAAATTACAATGCCTAAATTCAAAATTCATTGACCGACTATTCAGCTTAATCTTAATAAATACTTTAATTCCAAAACTTATATTCTTAATAAACAAAACTATGCGGAGTCTGTATAAGCCAGTAGCCTATTCCACCTTTGGCGGATTCAGTCCGATGTTAAACTACTTTCGGGTTTTCGGTATAGAATTTACAAAGATTTTTGATTTATTGTACACAGTTTGGTTTTGCAGTAGAAAATAGTCCATGGTTTTAAAGATATCTGAGGATATGCTCATATCAATAATATTACATAGAATATTAGGGGGAAAACTATATTTTCAATAATTTTGCTTGTGCTTTATTGAAAACTTATAAGATCGAACCTCTAATGATACAAAAATTAGTACAAAAATTTCCAAAGCTAAATCATTCAATTTTGCCTACACCGATTAATCGTTTAGCAAAACTGTCGGATAAATATTCTACGAATATTTATTGTATGCGCGATGATATGACCGGATTTGCCTTTGGCGGAAACAAAACCCGAAAACTGGATTATTTGGTTTATGATGCTATCCTGCAAGGTGCTGATACTTTGCTGGCAGTTGGAGCCAATCAGTCGAATTTTTGCCGGATAACTGCCGGCTATGGTGCAGCAAACGGTTTGGAAGTACATTTGCTTTTAAGCGGTAAGCCGACCATTCAGCCAACGGCTAATTTATATCTTGATAAACTGTTCGGTGCAGTGGTTCACCATACCGATGCGCATGAAAATGATGCTGTTGAAGCGCAGTCTTTGAGATTGGAACAAGAATTGAAAAAGCAAGGGAAGAAAGTTTACCGGATGCCTTTGGGCGGTTCTACACCTTTGGGTACTATGGGCTATTTGGGTGCTTTTGCCGAAATATTGGAATATTCTGAAAAAAATAACTTGCAATTTGATTATATCTTTCTTGCATCGGGTTCGGGCGGAACGCAGGCAGGTTTGGTGCTAGGTCAAATGATAAGTGATTGGCAAGGTGAAATAATCGGCATTAGCGTAGGGCGTTCTGCTGATGAATTAAAAAAAGTAGTGGCAAACTTAGCGGAAAGTGCATTAGAACTACTCAATACTAAAGAGGCGAATATAAATAGCACTTCTGCATCGGCAACCGTTGATGATCATTATATAGGGGAAAAATATGGTGCTTTTACCAAATGGGGAAGTGAAGCCATTGAAGAATTTGCTCAAACGGAAGGTATTTTATTGGATAATGTTTATACGGGTAAAGCTGCTGCCGGCATGTTAGATTACCTTCGCAATGGGAAAGTGGATAAATCAAAAAATATTCTTTTTATTCATACAGGTGGAAATATAGAATTGTTTGAGTAATATTAAGTTAAGCTGCGGCTCATATTCAAAGTTTAATTAACATGTTTGTATTAAATAATACTTTTTACAAAATCACTAATATTTTCTTTTAAATCACCCTCGCGGGATATTGCCTTTATAAAAGCAGTTCCTATAATTGCACCGTTGGCATATTGGCAAGCATTTTTAAAACTTTGTCTGTCAGAAATTCCAAAGCCGATTAATCGCGGACTTTGTACTCCGGCTTGTTTGATTTTATCATTAAAACTACTTAAAATATCAGTGCTAATGCCTTTTGTGCCGGTTGTGGAGGCTGACGATACCATGTAAATAAAGCTGTCCGCAGCTTTATCAATGATTTTTAGTCGTTCAGCAGATGTTTGCGGAGTGATAAGCAAAATATCAGACAGTCCGTACTGCTTGAACATTGATTTGTACTCTTTTTCGTAAATATCCAAAGGTAAATCAGGGAAAATAGTACCATCAATACCAATTTCGGCTGCTTTCGTGCAAAAATTTTCCATTCCGAACTGCATTATCGGGTTTAAATAACCCATCAAAATTAGCGGAATATCAACTTTTGAGCGAATATCTTTCAGTTGTTTAAAAATCCTGCTCAATGTAATGCCATTACTCAAAGCTTTTTCACTACTTTGTTGAATAACGGGTCCGTCTGCCAAAGGGTCGGAAAACGGAATGCCAATTTCGATTAAATCCACTCCGGCTTTTTCCAATTCAACGATAACTTTCTCTGTATCATCCAGCTCAGGGTAACCGGCTGTAAAATAGATGGATAATATATTTTGCTTTTTGCTTTCTAAAAGTTGATTTATTCTGTTCATCAGTTTAAAGTTAAAAAATATTAATAGTTTACCTAATAATCTAAATAAAAGTTTATTCCAGTCTTGACTTGACACTAGACTTTATAACGATTTAATTTTATATTTTATAGGTTTCATTCATAAACCATAAAAGACATCAAAGTTTAATAATATCATAGATATTATTATAACCGACTAACCATTAAGCAAATCTATATAAGTTGCCAAGTCCTTATCGCCACGCCCCGAAATATTGATTACAATAATATCATCTTTCTTAAATTTTTTCTTTTCCAGAACAGCTACGGCATGG
>JALWNR010000264.1 GCA_027083715.1 Bacteroidales bacterium | reverse complement strand
CTTTAAAATTGTTTATGCCAAAGAGCAATACGATAGTTTATTGGGTAATTATGATGTAAACACCCAAAAAATAATACTGACTTATAATACAAACCAAAAACTGAAACATAAAATTATACTTAACACCAAAGTAATAGATCAATTTGATTTAGATGATAGACATTTTATTAAAGATACGTTTAACTTACCGAAAGTAGAGTTTTTAGAATTAACGGGTGAAGTATTTCATATAAAATGCTACTTATCCTATTACAAGAATTACGGTTTTGACAATAAACCAAATAGCAAAGGGTTTGGTTACAGTAAATTAACAACAAATAGATATTTATTAACAGCCAATAAGTTAGTTCCTTTCAAAACAAAGAAAGATTTTTTAAAGTTGATTCCTTCTGATATTCGCCCTGTTGTATTAAAATATATAAAAAATAACAAGTTTAGATTTAAACATTGGGATTATGTACAATATAAAAACCTATTCGAATACCTAAATGAAATATAAGATACTTTTTATTAAAAAAATGGCATTAAGTTTATGAAAAAAACATTACTACTTTTCATTTTAACAGTACTAATAAAAACTGCAAATGCTCAAACATTACCGAACGATTATGTGAAATGCAATAGTGATATTATTTCTGCCTTATTGATTCAGATGGAAACAGAATTACATATTCACATTTATTATCCTGATAAGGATATTTTCAAAAAGACTATTGAAATAAGTGAGGACAGCTTACCGACTAATATATTAATAAGTAGAATATTAAATGTTTTTGACGGTTCTTGTGTTTTTATTGAGCCTGATGTTTTGGTTTTCGTTGAAAATGTTAAACAATTACAAAATTATCCGATTTTTGAAGCACTTGTTGATAATACAAAAATGGATACTATAAATGAGCCTGCCAAGAATAAATACTTAAAAGGAAGAAAAGTTAAAGAAACAAAGGTTATCCGAATTGGAAATATTTATAAACCTAATTATAGCCAAAAAGCAAAAGTTACAGGATATATTTTTAACAGCAGTACAAATGAACCTTTGATTGGGGCAACTATCTTTTTCAATGAAATAAAAAAAGGAGCAGCAACTGATAAAAACGGTAATTTGGAAATATGGGTTAAACCGGGTAAATATTCTGTTGAACTTAGTAGCATATCAATGAAACAAGAAAGATTCCTTTTTGACGTATATGGCGATGGATATTTTAAATTTGGTATGCAAGAAGAAACCCAAAATATAGAAGAAGTTACTGTCTTGTCAACTCAAACAAATAAAAGAGGTAGTAAAGTAGGACTTGAAAAAGTTGATATTAAAACAATTAAACAATTGCCTGCATTGTTGGGAGAGCGCGATGTTATAAGAATATCAAAACTACTCCCGGGTATTGTTTCGGTTAATGAAGCATCCGGAGGATTAAACGTAAGAGGTGGAAATGCCGATCAAAATATGTTTTATATTAATAATATCCCGCTCTATAATACTTCTCATGTTTTTGGTTTTTTTTCTGCCTTGAATCCGTTTATTGTAAGTGATTTTTCAATCCACAAAGGATATGTACCTGCTGCTTACGGGGGGCGCTTGTCGAGTATTTTTATTGCCAGGACACGAAAAGGCAACAATAATAAATTATTTATGCAAGGAGGTGTTAGTCCGATAACTGCAAGCCTTGAAATTGAGGGTCCTATCGTAAAAAATAAGGGTTCTTTTTTAGTAAGTGGCCGTTCGTCATACTCCGATTGGATATTGCAGAAACTACCCAATCCCGAATTAAAAAATAGTAGTATAAAGTTTTATGATTTAACTCTTGGCTTAAACTATGAAATGAATGATAAAAATACTTTGCAATTGACAGGATATGCCAGCCATGATTTTGCAAATATGAATCAGCTAAATGAATTTGAGTATGATAACAAAGGGCTGGGACTTGAATATACTCATTCAATAACACAAAAATTAAAACTGCTTTTTTCAGCAGCATACAGTCAATATAGCTTTCTTAGTAAAGATTATAACAGTATTTCCGAATCATTTTCTCAGTTGTATAACATAGGGCATACAGAATCACGATTGGGCATAAATTATTTATTAAGCGAGAGGCATGAGTTGTCTTTTGGTGCAGCAAGTACTTTTTATAAACTCGATAGAGGAGTAATTAAACCTATCGGTGAGTTATCTCAAAGAAAGTATAGTGATTTAGGAGATGAAAAGGCTTTTGAAAGTAGTATTTATCTGGAAGATATTTATTCATTATCTGATATGATAAAAATTACAGGTGGCATCCGGTATTCTTTTTATCAGATGATTGGTCCGGACACAATTAATATTTATGCAGATGGAGCAGAAAAAATTGCAAGTAATATTGTAGGACAAAAAATTGTTGGTAAAAATAAAAAAGTTGTAAATTATTATAAGCCTGAATTTAGGCTTGCCATTGATATTATAAATTCACCATTCAGTTCTTTAAAACTGGCTTACAATGAAATGAGTCAAAATATCTTTTTACTGAGCAATTCATTCTCAATAACCCCTACCGACCAATGGAAACTTGCTGATTACTATATAAAGCCGGGCTTTTCGCGTCAAATATCTATGGGATATTCTCAGTTTTTTGTGTATTGGGGAGTATCGGCATCTGTTGAAGCTTATTATAAACACATAAATAATATCTTAGACTTTAAAGATGGTGCCGATTTTATAAAAACAAAAGAAGTAGAAACAATTGGCTTGCAAGGACAACAAGATGCATATGGTGTTGAGATGATGATATCAAAAGATAAAGGTAAGTTAAATGGATGGATAAGCTATACTTTTTCACGCTCTTTTATTCAAATAGATGGTGATAATGAGTGGGATAAGATTAATAACGGGAATAAATATGCCTCGAATTATGATAAACCAAATGTATTGAATATTGTGGCAAATTATAACCTGAGCAGGCGATTTATTGTTTCCACAACATTAACATACAGTACTGGGCGACCAATTACTTTACCAAAATCTAAATATTATATTGAGGAAATACCTTATATTGAATATTCAAGCAGAAATGAGTACCGTATTCCTGATTATTTCAGACTTGACTTGTCCTTGACTATTGAGGGAAACCTAAAAAAGAAGAAACTTTTTCATAACTATTGGATGATCGGTATATATAACCTCACAGGGAGAAATAATCCATATAACGTTTATTTTGAAATGAAAAAAGGAATTATTCATGGATATAAATATTCAATAATTGCCGTACCCCTGTTTACTATTTCTTGGAACTTTAAATTAGGAAATTATGAAGCAAAATAATTACTTAACTCTTGTTTTATTTTCTTTAATCTTAGTTATAAACTCATGTGTTGAAACATATAATATTTCCGAACAAATTGAGTTTAAACCTACTCTTGTAGTAGATGGAACAATTACAGATCAAAGTGAAAATCAGGAGATTACTTTGTCAATGTCAGTTGGGATACAAGATAATTTTATTGAAGACTTACCAAACTATAATGTTAAAGTTCAGGATAAAGACGGGAATGAATATATGTTTAATAATAATGGGCATAATAAATATATCGGTATAATACCATTTAATAAATTAGTGCCGGGAAATGCTTTTAAAGTTATTATCTCATCTCCCGATGGAGAATTATTTGAATCCGGTTTTGAGGAAATGACAAGGTGTGTGGATATTGATAGTATTTATTATGAATTTATAAGCTCAAAGTATAATGAAAATACACAAACAACAAGTATGGGAATTCAATATTATGTTGATTTAAAAGTTGATAAACAATACAGCAAGTTCTATAGGTGGAGGTTGATAGAAACTTACGAATATCATGCTACTTGGCCAATAGAAAAATATTGGATAGGAGAATGGGTTAATAACGGTATTAGTTATGCAAGGTTTGTTTGTTACAAAACAGAACAGATAAAAGGAACATTTACCGTTTCTACGGAATACGTTCAAAATGAATACCTTAAATATCCTTTGGCTTTTATTGATAATAGAACACAACGTTTATATTATAAGTATAGCCTTTTAGTTGAGCAGTACAGTATTACCAAAAATGCATATCATTATTGGGAACTTCTTAAATCAAATAGTCAGGAAAACGGAAGTATATTTGATAAACAGCCGACAAGTCTTGAAGGAAACATTAAATGCATATCGAACCCAAAAATAAAAGTATTAGGTTATTTTGGTGTTTCAAGTGTAAAAACAAAGCGGGTTTTTGCACAAGATATTGCTGAAATGGAGTTTTCTAATTTATTTTGTGCTCCGGATATTATAAAAAGAATGGGCGATGTTTATCAGTCCACGTCTGCGGAGTGGCCAATATATATTGTTCCGGGCACTAATAATCAAACAGCAGCACAAACATGTTTCGACTGCACAAAATCGGGAGGAAAAGTTACAAAACCGGATTTCTGGGACAAAAAATAGTAAAAAGAAAAAAACGAATTATGACATTTATTAAAAATAGCTCCTTTATATTTTTTTTACTGATGTTTGTTCTTAATTGCCAATCTCAGATAAAAGACAAACGAATAAACCCTGATTTGTTACAAGAAAAAATTCATTTTTTTTGCGATCGTGATAGTTATTTATCAGGAGATCATATTAGTTTTTATATTGATTATGAAGCTCTACCTGGATTTGAAGACAAACAATTAAGCAATATTGTATATCTGGAATTAATTACTTACACAGGTGTGTCTTTTGTGAAAAAAAAATTTTTAATTAAAAAAGGAAAAGTTAGCGGTTCTATAAAAATACCTGACGACTTAATATCAGGTTTTTACTATATAAAAGTATATACACGTTGGATGCGTAATTATTCACCTCGAATATATTCATATACACCTATAAAAATCATCAATTACAAATCAAATGAATTTATTAAACCTCCTAGTTCAGATAATATTTCTGAGTTTAAAATTGATACGATAAATATAAAAGCAGTTAATAATCTAATAATACTTTCAAAAAAAATTATTGAGCGTGGCAATAATGTCAATATTGAAATTAATACAGAAAAAATAAAACCTGATG